>CAIUKX010000020.1 GCA_903899795.1 uncultured Flavobacteriales bacterium | reverse complement strand
TCCGATTGCTGAAGGTTTTTCACTTCCCTTCTATTATTCAGCTTTAGCAAATATCGAAGTCATGTATTTAGTTGATCCAAAACTGGCTACTCCCTATTTGAAAGACACTGGATTAGAAGTTGCTCTTTTTGGCGGAAAAGCAATTGTAGGATTTAATTTTCAGCAGTATTCAGGTCAATTTCCAGGATTCACAAGCGTAGTTCAGGAAATCGAATTGAACATTGTTTCATTTCCTTCCAAATTAGCAGCAGATGTTGCTATAGTAGATGCCAAACAATATATGATGGGTGAAGAACAGAGTAAACTTATGGGAAATCACAGGGTTTCTGTCCCTTGCGATAATCCCAATGCTATCAAAGCAGGTATCGAATTATTCGGTGAGCCGAAATTTGAAACGACATTTGAATACGCGATGCTTTCGCAAAATGATCAAACGGTAAAAAATTGGTCCTTTACCTGCTTTGACCCGAAAAGTCCGAACAACAAAGACAAAGCAATTATGACTTGTGTAGTCAATACTCAAAACTTGGAAAATGAATTAGCTATGATTTCTCCAATTACTGAATATGGACAAAACAGCGGGAAGTTAATCGGTTGTCGTTGGAACATTTTGATGCCCAATCAAATCTTTTTCCTTACTCCCACGGAAGCAAAAAAAAGGGTGAAACTTACTTTAGGTTCATCGACGCATTCTATGAGAATTGCTCTTCAAACATTAATCGGTGATACACCAGCTTTTGCTGTTCGTTCCGTTTTATCTACTCCTGCAGCCTCTCAAACCCGAGCTTATTTTGTTTAATCTGAAATTTCAACGAAAATAATTTTGAAAATTGAAAACATAAAACTATATTTGTAGTGGTTATAAATAGTTGTTGTTGAATATTATAGAACAAGAAAAACCACTACAACTACAAAAAAGCCGGCTCAGTTTTACACTTTGCCGGCTATTTTTTGAAGCATATTTTTTTGTGTTAGTTCACATATTCAAAACTTGGACCTGCCATCAAACCGTCATCTTCATAGGGTGTTTTCATCAATTCCAATGCCTTGTATTTCAAATCGTACATTAACGCCACACCCTTTAAAAGCATATCAGGTTGACCGTTACAAGCATCGTGGAGATTATTCAACAATGCCATGTATGTTTTATTGAATTCGTATGTTTTTTGATACAATTCAGAACCAACCGGATAATCGCTCATTTTCGGATTCTTCTGCATATTATACACCTCATTCCATTCGATATTGATGGGGTGGCCACTCGGTTCATCATCAGATTTATCAGTAGGGCTATATTTTCTCTCATGGTAGATCTCGTTGAATTTAAAGTAATGAGCATATTCTTTGTCTTCACCAAACATTTCCTGATCACCATCGTAAATCGAATTATCAATTCCTTCACCTTGACCCATGATTTCTTCTATTGCTTCCAAAGCATCTTCCAGACAATATACAGGAATCAATTTACCTCCACTTCCATAATATTGTTCTGAAGTTACCTGCAGTTCAGGTTTCCCGGTAAAGATTCCGCCGGGTGTATTTTTATCAATCAAGATTAAACTTTCACGGATTGCTGTATAAAATTCTCCGATCGAATGATAATCATCCCCACCATGCGGTTTATGATCAGCAGATTTTTCGATTTGCAGGAAAATATCAATCGATTCTTTCGAAAATTTACCCAAATCAACCATGAACGTTTCATCAATCATAGGAAGTTTCGTAGGATATTCCGGAATAAAATCGGGTGTATTAATCGCAGGTGAACCTCCGATTGCATTGAGAATATTTGCTGCCATGACCATGTGCAACATTTCCTCAACAACAATGCTTCGGATTGTTTTAACTGCAAATTCATTAGTCCCTTCTTTGATCGAATACAATGCACACAAATAAGGTGGAATTGTCGAATGTTCCAATTCAATTGCCGATTGTAAATTTTCTTTCAACTTATCAAAATCTAATAAGTCGAAATTACGATCGTTTAAGGATTGTAAAAATTTGTTTGAAATGAGCCTATGTCGTTTCGAATTGCTTTTTTGAAAAAGTGCTTCCATGATCTTCGTTTTTTTCTAATTGTTTAAGAATTGATTCAGCTGCCTTGAATGAAAGAGCAGTCATTGTTAATGTTGGATTGGAGGTTCCTATCGTCGGCATGTTTCCGCATCCTACCAGGTACAAATTATCATGATCCCAAGTTCGTTGATCCGGATTTACAACCGAATGCTCTTTCGATGATCCCATTCGGTGCGTTCCAACGATATGTCCAGCTCCCCAGAAATTATAAACTTTACCATTATACTTCACCGCATCAGCATTTTTCATCGTGTAATCAGTAAAATCTTCAACACCATACGCTTTAAAAATCTGATCAGAAACTTTCTTCGCAGCTTCCATGGCTTTGTTCATGTACTCGGTAGATTGGTATTGAATAACCGGTCGGTAATTACCCAATTGGTCTTTGTATTTCGGATCAATCGTTACTCTGTTGTTTGGATCAGGAATTTGTTCACATTCGAAATGCAACAACAATTGGCGGGTAATAACATCGTTTAAATGTGCTCTCAATTTTTTTCCGAACATTCCTTCACTCAACGCATTGCTCAAATCTGTACCAGGAGCAAATGTCGGCCAGGCCCATCCCCAGTTATCAATCGGAGAAATCCATGCAGAATGTTCTTTACGGAATGTGCCATCTCTGAAGGTAGAAATGTTGGTAGTTGAACCTGGTCCTCGATATGGAAATCCTTTTTCCGGCAATAATCCCCAAGTCAACATTACAAAGTGGTCCATTAAATTTCTTCCTACCTGATCGCTTGAGTTGGCAATTCCAGAAGCCAGTAATATTTTAGCATTTTCAATAGCACTAGCCGCCAATACATAGATTTTCCCTTTCGCAACTTTGGTCTCAAAAACCGTCGAATCTGCATACTTGTACTTTTTGTATTCAATTCCGGTAATGTCATTTGAACCTTTATCGTAAAATATTCTGGATGCAACAGCTTGTGTAATAATTGCCAAATATTCAGGATCTGATTTTCTCAAGGTTTTCAAAGCATTGTATTTTGCCTGAACCGGACAAATCGGAACGCAACTTGCATTTCCTTCACAACGCTGTCCTGTATATGGATCCCAGTTTGATCCTACCGGTTGATATTCGTAATCATCTTTGCGGTGAAGAACCAGTTTTTTAGCTCTTTGATCCCAGGTTATTCCCGTAAGTTTATACCTTGGATCAGGAATGGAATTTCTTCCCTGAGGCGTGCTGGAATAAACAATATCGTACACAACTTTGTTGAGTTCTACTTTCAAGCCTTTGGATCGGTTCATACAGACTTTATCCAAATAACTTTGCGGAATTTTTTTCATTGGAAAAACATAATCTTTTCCGTACGTTCTATCAACATTATAGTAGATTGTTTTATCACCTACAACTTTTTCAGGAACTTTTTGATCCTCCACATCTCCTGAAATTCCGATTTCATTTTCGGCCATTTCATAATAGGGTTTGAGTTCATCATAGGTAATCGGCCAATCAACTCCAACTCCGTATTCGGTTTTCATGCGAAAATCATTCGGCAACATTCGCGGAGTCGACCCCAGCCAGTGAAGCGTTGTTCCTCCCGGACCTCTCAAACAATCACTTGCAAAAGGAAGCGGACCTTCCTGAACGAGGTATCCATTTGTTGTCGGTTTATTTTCAGGAGTAATTTTTTCAATGTCTAAAACATTAATTGACTGTGCATCCTCTATATTCGGATAAGGAGAATTTGGAACTTTCGCCCCTGCTTTGTAAAAGGTATTCAGATAATATTGATAATTCTGAAAATTTTTCTCTGCATCAAAAGCAATTCCAGCCTGTAATCCTGCCTCCAATAAAAGCACTTTCTTCCCTGCTTGGGTTAACGTCTTGGTGAGTACAGATCCTGCTATTCCCGATCCAACTATCACCACATCATATTCGTGATCATTCATGTCTTTTCAAATTAAATGGTTGGTATTTCAATTGGCTCATCTGCCCACGATCCATATCCCGGCTGTTTCGCTCCCGGAGGATGCGCCTGTGCAGCATTCCAGATCAAACCTTGTGTGTAGGATTCAGGACTAATTACATCTTGCCCCCAATTTCCTGTGTACCACATAGTAATAAGATTTGTTGTCAGACTTACAAGAGCAGATCCAAATAATACCTTAGTAATACCTTCATTGATCTTTTCTTCACTATTGCCGGAATTATCAAGAATTTGATCTACCTCTTTAAAATAGGTTGTCACATTTTCGATTTCTAAATTTTCCACAAAAGTGTTGTAATAGGTATCTAACATCCCTGTCCCGAGCAAGTCGACTTGACTATAGCCCGTCAAATAAACAGAAATTGTCAGAAAACTTTCTTTTGGTGTTTTCTTACTCATATAAATTTACTTTTGAATTGGTATTAATTGGAAATCTTTTTCAAAGTGGCAATCGTTATGTGCGGCCATACAATCGGTGTTGAAGTTCCTGTGGCCGGAAAAACCAAGTCAATTGTTTGCGTGTATTGCAATTGATCAATATCTGGTTGACCAGCTACTGGATTTTTAATTTTCTGAATCCAAAATGTTGCATCCAAACTGGTGGTATTCACATTTTTTTGAATGAAAGGAATGTTTAAAATTCCGCCGGTTGCTTGATTGGTTGACAATTGTAAAGTTGTCATTTCTGTGAGCACTGAATTCCCTAGTGATTTTCTTAGAAATGTATTCGGATCCAATTGATTGAAATCAGCAAATTGTTCTTTCTCGTATTGAACTTCACTATATCCTAAACCTGTTGAACCACCTGAAACAGTTGTCGGACGAGTAGATGCTTCTTCAAAAAAGTCATTGTTTTTCGGAAGATCTTTTGTGAATTCTCCCAATGCTAACAACGCGTTTCCATGAGGGATAGTTGATAACCTCGAAATCGTGAAAGGTGATTCCAAATTCGATGAATCAAAAAGGAAAATTCCCCTTTCAGCATGAATTTCTGTACCATCCGAAAATCCTCTTTGGTTACAAAAATCAGTTGGACATACACTGAAAATGGTTTGTTCATACAGCAATCCTACCAGCTGTTGCTCTTGTTGCACTCCATTCACGAAAGGACCTCTGTTTCCTGCTATAACCACAGGTGTATATGACAATGTTTCACGGTAAGGAATTACCTCTAAAGTAAAACCTTGTGTAGTAGTTGGTCCAGGTACCGCAATGACATTCCACCCTTGAAAAGGGGCTGCTTCCCATGTTCCTTGAAGTCCGGTTAAGGGGCCTAAGTCCACCGTTTTTTGTTCTGCTTTTGTGAGAATTCGAATTCCCATACCAAATAGGCTTGGATTTTTTTTCATTCCTGATGTAATTTAAGTTAATTTATTCTGCTGTCAATCTCTTAATTTATTATTTTCCACTAGTATTATCATTTTAGTGAATATACAAATTTAAACTAATATTTTAAAAAACAAAATCCTCTTTTAATTAATGAAAAATGAATTCTTTGTTAAGTAAAATTTTAAAAAATCTCATTAAATTAAAATTCATCAGATACAATACACCTTTACCATTAGGTTTCAACTTAGGAAATCACAGAATATTATTCGATTTCGTTTCGTATCTTTACATCCCCAAGAAACAAAATGATAGTCTGTATAGCTGAGAAACCAAGTGTTGCAAAAGACATAGCCGAAGTAATCGGAGCCAAGCAACGTATGGATGGTTATTATGAAGGTAACGGTTATCAAGTTACTTGGACATTTGGACATTTCTGCACTCTCAAAGAACCTCATGATTATGATATGAAATGGAAATATTGGCGTTTGGAAGAATTGCCAGTCATTCCCCCCAATTTTGGGATAAAATTAATCGATAATGATGGTGTTCGTAAACAATTTACGTTAATAGAGCGCTTGGTTCAAAATTGTTCGGAAGTTATCAACTGCGGTGATGCCGGCCAGGAAGGAGAGCTTATCCAGCGATGGGTGCTGTTAAAGGCTAAATGCAAGGTGCCGGTAAAAAGACTTTGGATCTCCTCATTAACGGAAGAAGCAATTCGAGAAGGATTTCAAAAATTGAAGAACGGATCAGATTACGATAAACTATATGCAGCCGGCAGTGCAAGGGCGATTGGTGATTGGTTACTTGGAATTAATGCAACACGTTTATTTACGGTTAAATTCGGTCGCGGACAATCCACCTTTTCGATTGGAAGAGTACAAACTCCAACATTGGCAATGATTGTTCAGCGCCAAAAAGAAATCGATGCCTTTCGAGCTGAAGATTATTGGGAATTGAAAACCATGTATCGCGATACTGAATTCTTGTGCCAAATTGATCGACTTCAATCTGAAGAAAAGGCTAAAAAAGGTCTTGAGTATTTAAAGCAACATGAATTTGAAATCACCTCATTTGAACAAAAAGAAGGAAAAGAGGGAAATCCAAGACTGTATGATTTGACTTCGCTTCAGGTGGATGCGAATAAAAAATATGGCTACTCAGCCGAAGACACACTCAAATACATTCAAAATTTATACGAGAAAAAATTAACGACATATCCGCGTGTGGATACCACTTATTTGTCTGAAGATATTTATCCTAAAATTTCCGGGATATTGAATGGAATGAAATATTATTCCAGATTGATCGAGCCCTTGTTATCGCAACCCATTCCAAAATCAAAGAATGTTTTCGATGACAAAAAAGTGACGGATCACCATGCTATTATTCCAACAGGTGTTCTCCCTTCTGGAATTTCTCCAGGTGAACAACATATTTATGATTTGGTAAGTAAACGGTTCATCTCAGTATTCTACCCCGAATGTAAAGTCTCAAACACAACGGTCTTGGGAAAAGTAGATAAACTGGAATTCAAAGCAACGGGAAAACAAATCATTGAACCAGGCTGGCGTGCTGTTTATGCAGATGAAATCGAGAAAAAAGATCCGAAGGAACCTGCTGAAGAACGAATCATGCCGACTTTTACTGAAGGAGAAAAAGGACCTCACTCTCCTGTTATTCATCAAGGTAAAACATCTCCGCCAAAATACTACACGGAAGCAACTCTTCTTAGAGCCATGGAGACTGCAGGAAGAAATGTAGAAGATGAAGAGTTAAGAGAATTGATGAAAGATCAAGGAATTGGTCGTCCATCAACAAGAGCTAATATCATCGAAACTTTATTCCGTCGCAGATACATTGAGCGAAAAAGAAAGAACCTTGTTGCAACCATGACAGGAATGGGGCTGATCGATACCATCCAAAACGAATTATTAAAAAGTGCTGAATTAACAGGTGAATGGGAACGTAAACTTCGCCTGATTGAAAAAGGGGAATACGAGCCGGATGTTTTCAAAAAAGAACTCATTCAAATGGTGGTGGATCTGACCAACGAGGTCATTTTTAATACACAACATAGAACAATACAAATCGCACCGGTTACTCCGGACAAGGAAGCTCCAAAACCAAGAGCACCTAGAAAACCTAAAGAACAAATTGCTATAGAAGAAACTGATTGTCCAAAATGCAAAAACGCCAAATTAATGAAAGGAAAAACGGCTGTCGGATGCTCCAACTTCGCTCAATGCGGATTCAAAGTTCCTTTCGAACTCATGGGTAAAAAATTAACAGAAGCTCAACTGGTTGACTTAATCACAAAAGGGAAAACAGCTGTTATCAAAGGTTTGATAATTCCCCCATCAACTGAAAAACAAAATGGTAAGTTCATCTTGAACAGCTCTTTCAATATTGAATTTTCGTTGTAGAAGTATAAGACGTAAGACACAAGACTGAGAATAGGTCGATCTTTAGTACTTGTCAATTGGATTTGAAAAATAGTTAAATCATAAAATATAACCCAAGATTAACCTAACTATAGTCTTTTATCTTTTGTCTAAAAATCTTGAATCCTGTAGTCTTGAATCTACTAAATTTAGTATATTTATAACAGTGTATTTTTGCATGGAAATAGTGTCATATGAGTAAGCTTCAAAAAAACAAAAAACAAGAAGATCCTAAGCATTTGATCCGAGAATTGGAGAAGCTGAAGGAGAAATTGAAAAAAGAAACAGAACAAAAGCAATTGCTGGAGAATAAAATTCGTCTCTACGAAGCTTTGCCTTCTGATGAAGCTACAAACACAAACTCTGAAAACCTCCTTGAAGCCCGTGAAGTTGCTTTCCGATCATTGATTCAAAACAGTGTTGACATCATCACTTTGGTCGATGCAGAAGGACTTATCAGTTATACAAGTGGTTCAATATTTGATGTATTAGGGTACAATGAAAATGAATTAATCAATCGAAATGTTTTTGAATTTGTTCATCCCGAAGATCTGGAATTTACGCAATCTGAGTTTAAGCAAACACTTGAAAAACCCGGAAATGGAAAAAAGATAGAGTGCCGGTTTTTAAATAAATCTGGCGAATATATTTACATTGAAGCACAAGGAAATAATCAGCTGAATAATCCTTCGATCCAGCGATTTGTAATTAATTCAAGAGACATAACACCTCGAAAAATATCAGAAGAGGAACTAATACGCAGTGAAGAACAAAAGAATACAATCCTTTCAAGTATAACAGATGCTTTTTTGGCTATTAATAACGAATGGAAACTAACTTACATTAACCAACGGGCCAACGCTCTGTTCAACCGCAGCAACAAAAATATTATTGGCAAAAACTTTTGGGATCTCTTCCCTGATGATAAAAAATCAAGAAAAAAATTCACAACCGCTGTTGTAAAAAATGTGCTGACAGAATATGAATATTTCTATCCTCAGTTTCAGAAATGGCTTAAAGTAAAAATCTATCCATCCAAAAATGGACTTTCTGTATTTTACACCGATATAACCGAAGAGAAAATTCAGCGAACAATTTTAGAAGTCGAACAAAACGCACTCATAGAGAACAATCAGCGGAAAAAACGATTGAATGAAATTATAGATAATGCCATTCTGAAAATGGAGTCTATCGTTCCTGGAATGTCGTGCTCTGTCGCCCTCGTTTCTGATAGCGGAAAAACACTTACGAATCTTTCTGCACCAAGTTTGTCCGAGGAATTCATTGAAGAAACGGAAGGAATTGAAATTTCTGACAATTTTTGTTCAAGTCCTACAGCTGCTTTTAGAAAAGAAACTGTCATTACCCAAAACATCCTTAAAGATCCGCATTGGGACGGTTTTAAAGACCTGATCACAGAAGAAGGATTTATTTCCTGTTGGGCTTTTCCTATTATTTCTTCCAAAGAAGAAGTGCTGGCCACTTTAACTTTATACTTTCAAAAAGAAACCAAACCTTCCAAGGTCGACATGCTCTTTTTCCACAAAATTCGTGTCATTCTTGCCAGTTTGATTGAAGGAAGAAAAAAAGAGGATGAGATTAATAAACTTTCGTTGATTGCTAAAAACACAAGTAAAGCTGTTTTTATCACAGATCTGGATCAGCGCATTACATGGGTTAATCCGGCATTTACATACATCACGGGTTATGAATTTGATGAAGTAATCGGGAAAAAACCGATCAAATTATTACAAGGTGAAAAGTCTGATCCTGATACGATGCGATACATCAAACGACAAATGATCGATAATAATTCGTTCATATTAAACACCATTTTTCACAAAAAGAACGGTGATTTCTATTGGTCAAGAATTACTGGTCAGCCTATGTACGATGAAACTGGAAATGTAAATCAGTATTTTGCGATTCAAGAAGATACTACTGCACGAAAACTGGCCAAAATCGATCTTCAAGATTCCGAAAAACGATATCGTGCATTGTTTCACAGTAATTCACAACCCATGTTTATCTATGACAAAGCAACACTTCGTTTTACTGAGGTGAATGAATCGGCTGTCAACACATACGGATATACACCTGACGAATTCAACGAAATGAGAACCCCGGATTTATTGGAAGATCAGGCAAAAAAAACGTACGATCCTTCCAATGATAAAATCAATTACCGAAACAATATTCTGAATTCAACCGAGATTCTTACCGAACTTAGTGTTCACAAAACAAAGGCTGGAAAATTGATTAACGTTGAAGTCATCCGAAATGAAATGATTATTTCAGGAAAAGCATCCGTTTTGGTCATTATCAATGACGTCACAAAAAAATTAATTACCGAACGAAAATTGATTGAAAGTAATGAGCGGTTTTCTTTAGCCTCCAAAGCAGTAAATGAAGCTATTTGGGATTTAAATATTAAGACCAGTAAGTTGGACTGGGGAGATGGAATGACCCATTTATTCGGATATAAAAATTCCATCGAATATCCAAAAATTGAAAATTGGTCAGAATTTGTTCACCCGGATGATTATCTTGCTTCAAAGTTAGATTTTGATAAAACTATGGCTAATCCCAAAGCATTTTACTGGAATTCAGAATACCGGTTTTTAAAGAAAGACAAAACGTATGCCTACATATTAGACCGTGCATATATCATACGAGATGCCAACGGTAAAGCTATCCGTGTGATTGGTGCTATGCAGGATATTACAAAGCAGAAAAACTTTGAAATTCAAAAATATACACTGATCAGCGAAACGCAGGAACATGAGCGAAAACGATTTTCAATGGAATTACACGATGGATTGGCTCAACATCTCGTTGCATTAAATTTGTATTTATCTCAAATTGAAGAAAATCAAATTGTCGATTCCGATACTTTGAAAAATTGCTATGACATTCTAAAAATAAGCATGAACCAAACCCGTGCACTTTGTTATAGTTTGACCCCTCCTGAGTTGGATCACGGATTTATTCTTGCTGTTCAGGCAATGTTCGAACGACTCAAAGCGTTGAAAGCTTTTAATGTCCAACTCATCGTTCATCCATCGATTCAAGATTCAGATTTTGCTGAGACAGATAAATATAATCTGTACAGAATCATTCAAGAGTTTGTGAATAACTCTATTAAACATTCACAAGGGACAATGATTACTTGTGGAATAACAAAATCGAAAAACACGATCAAAATTCAAACACAAGACAATGGTTTGGGATTCGATCTTACGAAGAAAAGCAATAGCTTAGGGTTGCGAAATATAGAACAAAGAGCTCACTTGGCTAACATTACTTATTCTCTGACAAGCCAATTACGAAAAGGCACAGAATTGAACATTGAACTCTTGATTAAAAACAAAGCAAAATAATACTTCACAATTTCGAAGTAAAATTAAGACTGGTTTTCAGGCACATAATTCCTGACAAAGATAAATTTCGTTATTCAATGCTTTGTTGATTGCTAGTCTCAGCTCGGAAATCGGGGAACTTTTGGTCACATATCCCTTTGCACCTGCAGCAAATGCACTACGTACAAATGCAGGCTCATTATGCATACTTAAGATAATTACTTTGAGTTCAGAATTCGACAACATTAAATCTTTGGTAATTTCTATCCCGTTTTTAGAACCTGGGAGATTAATGTCCATTAGAATCAATGTCGGTTTTAATTCCAACACTTTTTCCTCAATTCCATAAGGATCCAAATAGATGTGAACACCTGTAAAATGTTCTGTCTTTTGTAACACACTACCCCAAGCCTGGGCAATAATGTTGTAGTCTTCGACTACCATGGCGCATCGATCAGGCATAGCAAATTGGTTTAAAGGTGAACTATTATCTGCTTACTACTAGTTTTTCTGTTTTGAAAACAGTGTCCTCATAAGACAACTTGATAAAATACATTCCCGAAGAAAGATTACTGATTTCATACGAACCTTTGCTTCCAAACACTATAGCATTTCTCAATATTTCACCGGAAGCATTGAATACAGTTATTTGATCAATATCAACATCATTCCAATTTACGGAAGAATTACCTGCTGTTGGATTTGGAAACACAAGGGCACCTGATCCAAAATCAAGTTCATCTGGATTGAAAGCAGGGATTGTAGGATCAAAAAAGTTTCTACACTCATTGTCTTGTGCATTTTTTGTTATAATCGTTTCAATTACACCCGGAGTTGTACTTGCTGGCATGTAAGCTGCTTTTGATTGATACACGAATCCTGTAGCATCTGAATTGATGTAGATTTGTGGATTCCCATTCGCACAAGTTGAAAACTGATTTTTATAGATTAACGATTGACCGTTTACATCCACTCCACTTTGATCACCCAATTTTCCGGCAGTAATGTACCAATGGTGATCATTTGTTCCCGAATAAGAATTACAATCAACAAATGTTTTCAAGTTGTTTCCTTGAAATAAATTCGCTGCGGTGAAATTTCCTTCAAATTTATTTCTGTAGATATCCATTTTATTTGTATCACAACTTGACAATATCACACCGTAAGTTTCAAATGGTAACATGTTACTTGTTGTAAAAATATTGTCGGTAACCACCAAAGTACTGTAGTTTCCAAACTGCATTGCATAACTTTTATTCTCAGTAGATCCAAGCGGAACATCCATTTCATTCATCGTCACGATTCCTTTAGCATATTGATCAATGTTAATTCCTTCGTTGACTTTTGTAAAGTAGCTGCTTGTGATTTGAATATTTCTTTTCACACCATCAGTATTAATCGATTTGATACCTGCACATAAGTTGTAAAATTCGTTTCCATTTTCCGGAAGATTCATTAAATCTGTTGATAAATCTTCGGCTACAAAAAGAGCTGAGTTTGTTGCTTTAATCGCCATACCTCTGTTTACAGATGGTACTCTGTCATTTCCAAAGAAACTGTTTTTCAAAATATTCAGATTGGCAACATTAGTCATTTGAATGTGAATCGGGTCAAGAATTGTACTGTCTTCCAACAAGAAAATTGTTTTGCTTACAGTGTTTACCGAAGCCGTATCAGCATTTGAATCCAATTTTAATCCGATCTGATTATCTGTGAAAACAGAGTTAGATATTGCAACTGTACCATATTTCAAGAGTGGACTTATATTCGCAGGATCAACATCTTTAGATTTCACAGCAACGTGAGCATCGTATATATTTACTCGATCCATTACTAATCTTCCAGCATTTGATCCATAAGCAACTGCACCTGAAGTAGTATCAATATTGTCCGAAACAATTATTCCGTCCCAAAATGACTTACATGTACTGATTCCTTTCAGCGTTGAATTGGTTGTTATAGCCAATGTTGCATTTTTATCAATCAAGATTCCTGAAAAAGCATCACTTCCATATCCAAACTCCAAACGTTTTGTTTGCATGGTATAACTAACCCCACTAGCTACTGTAATATTTCCTTTAATTTTAATGATCCCGTCTCCATTCGTATCATTTAAAGCATAAGTTGGTGAGTCTATGACAATATTTGAAGTGTAATCAAAATTTACAGGAGGTAATCCCATCGATGTAATTTCAACGGTTGTATCACCCACACAACCCGCTGAATCAACAACTGTAATCGTATATGTTCCAACAGGTAATCCACTAACGGTAGACCCAACTTGCCCACCATCCCAAGAAACTGTATAAGGAGCAGTTCCTCCGATTACAGCAACATTTGCTGTTCCGGTTTGACTTTGACATTGAAAATCCGTTTGTAATGTGTTGAAAGACAGTTTCGCATAGTTCTTTGCCATTTGTACTGCTGCTCCTGCATTCAATCTCCCAGCACCTATTATTCCAACATACGAAGGATTAATCGCATCAATATTTGTTGAAGACAGTTTCAGAATCGTATCAACATCATCTGCATTCAAGCAAGGATTTGCAGCAAGCATTAACGCAACCGTACCAGCTACAATTGGTGATGCAAAAGAACTACCATTCCCAAAGGTAAAACCGTTTCCACCCACACATATAGGAACCAAATATCCAGGAGCTGAAAGGTCTACTGTGGCGTTATGTTGGTGTGTTTGCACAACTCCACTGGCACTAACTATTTCATGGCTGTCGTTAAAACCTATCGATGTCACAGAAATAACATGGTTATATGCAGACGGATAAACCAAATTGGTCGGTCCGCCACACGTTCCGCCATTTCCAGCAGCAGCAATCATCACTGCACCAATTCCATAAATTTCATCAATCACTGACTGGCAATAATCGTTGTAACTACATCCGGAAGCCCAACTCATGTTGATTACCTTTACACCATCGTAAGCTGCTTGTAAAATTTGGTTGTAACCCATCGTATAAAGTCTCATTTTACTGTTGAAACCTATTGCACTTTTTCCAAAACCATTATCCGTATTTCCTGCTGCTAATGTAGCCACTCCTGTACCGTGATTAATATTTGGATCTGACATTCCTGGCTCTACATACAGAAGTTTACCTACCAATTCAAGATGATTAGTATCAAAATTTGAATCTGAAATTCCCAATACGATTGATGAATCACCTTTTGTAATATCCCAAGCAGCTTTTGCACTGATTAAATCCATCGCCCAGTCAGGATTAAAGTGTGCGTTGTAATCATTTGGATCATACATCAATTGGTATACTGGTGCTTCTTGAGGATGTTGCAATCCTTTCACCGTATTATCCAAAGCAGCTGACAATACAGCTTGATTACAATTGCATTCTATTTGATACACTTTTTGCAATTCCTTTTTCTTAGAAGCAGGAAAAGCCAATTTTACATCTGTAATATCAAACTGACGTCCTATTTTTTGAAAAGAAGAAGAAGAAGAAGTGAACTCACCTTTTGAATTCATTTTAGGTAAAATTGATAAATCATCAACAGTTACCCAAACTTTTCCTTTTTCACCTTGCGCAAAAATAAGTTGAACGTTTAGTGATATTGCTAGAAATAATATTGTTTTAAAAGTAGTAGTTATACCCATAACCTTAAATTTTACATTATTCTTTATGCGTTTTTAAATCTCTTCAAAACCGGAATCAAACATTCATAGTAGATACTATTAATTTCCTCCTTCGATTTGAATAATAAATCATTTGTTTTGTATAGTTGACTATACATTAAAATTTCGCGAATCATTTTTAATTTTTCCATTTTTCGTAGCAGTGAATTATTTAAAAATTGTTTTAACTAATTATATCTGTAACAAAGAAATGGTATAAATGCTTGATAAAAAAGGAAATGTTGTACTAATTTCATGAATTAAGAC
>CAIUKX010000019.1 GCA_903899795.1 uncultured Flavobacteriales bacterium | reverse complement strand
TATTTTATTTCTTTTCGTAATTTCGCCAAAAAAGCATTCGTTTGATTGATTTAGCATTTACAGGCAAGCTCAAACCCGAAAAGGGAAAGTTGCTGATTTCAGATCCGTTTTTGGATGAAGACTACTTCAGAAGGTCTGTTATCTACCTATGTGAACATAACGATGACGGGAGCTTTGGATTTGTTATCAATAATTTCATTGGCATCAATCTTCATGAACTCGATGAAAATTTTCCTGATATTCAAACGCATATCAGTTTAGGCGGACCGATTGAACCCAATAGCCTTTACTTTGTTCATACTTTGGGAGATCAAATTGAAAACAGCGTACAAGTTGAAAAAGACATCTATCTCGGCGGTGATTTCCAACAATTGACAAAACTGGTTCAAAATGACAATACACTTGTTCAAAAAATTCGATTTTTCATCGGGTATTCAGGCTGGGCGGGAGATCAGTTAGAGGATGAGATCCAGAAAAATGCCTGGATAGTCAGGGATTTAAAATCCAACGATGATTTATTTTCTTCGGTTGACAAACAAACCTGGAAAAAATTCATGGATGAACTTGGTGGAAAATTCAAGATCATGTCGAAATTCCCTATTGACCCTAGAGACAATTGATAATTTTGAATTTTCAATGCTTAAGTTTTAATTAGGTGAATTAATTCATAATTCAAAAATAAACATTCAAAATCCATCAGTCATTATTCTTATCTTCACGGCCGGAAGCCCATTTTAGTTTTCCAGATACAATTCAGCTATGCAAAAAGTACACATTCATAAAAACAAAGTAAACTCAATTGAACGCAAGCATCCCTGGGTATTTTCGGGGGCAATCATCAGCGAAACAGATGAAATAAAAGACGGTGATGTAGTGACTGTTTATGATCACAAAGATCGCTTTTTGGCGAGAGGGCACTTTCAACATGCTACCATTTCTGTTCGAATTCTGACTTTTGAAGACCAAGAAATTGATCAGGATTTTTTCAACGCCCGTATCCAGAATGCAGTTGATTTGAGAACGAAACTGAATTTAATCAGTAAAAAATCAAATATCTGTCGTCTGGTTCATGGTGAAGGCGATTCTCTTCCCGGATTAATTGTTGATTTTTACAACGGTACAGCTGTGATTCAATGTCACAGCATCGGAATGTATAATTCTGTCGAACTGATTGCAGAAGCTTTGAAGCAAGCACTTGGAAAAGAACTGAAAGCTATTTATTCGAAATCTTCCGATACACTTCCTCAACGGGCAGAAGGAAAGGATACTTATCTTTTCGGAACATGTGAAACACCCCACGTTGCATTGGAATATGGTGTAAAATTACAAATCGATTGGATCAACGGACAAAAAACAGGATTCTTCATCGACCAGCGTGAAAATCGTTTTCTATTGGGAAAATACGCGCAGGGGAAGAAAGTCCTGAATACTTTTTGTTATTCCGGCGGATTCAGTCTTTTAGCGCTTCAGGAAGGAGCTGATCTGGTTCATTCACTGGACAGTTCAAAAAAAGCGATTGCTTTGACGGATGCCAATATCGAACTGAATAATTTCGGTTCGAAGCATAAATCCATCGTTGCAGATGCAATGGAATATATGAAAGAATTGGAAGAAGATTACGACATCATTGTTCTTGATCCTCCTGCATTTGCCAAACACCGTGAAAAAAGACACAAAGCTATTCAGGGATACAAACGTTTGAATGCTCACGCCATTCGTCAGATCAAACCGGGAGGAATCATTTTTACTTTTTCCTGTTCGCAAGTGGTCGACAAATATCTTTTCACCAATACGATTATTGCAGCAGCCATCGAAGCTGGTAGAAATGTTCGGATTTTGGAACAATTACATCAGCCGGCAGATCATCCCATCAATGCTTTTCATCCGGAAGGTGAATACCTGAAAGGACTCGTATTGCAAGTTGACTAAATTAAATGTTAGACCTCCGCTATAAAACGATTTTAAGCGTTGCGCTCCCGCTGATGATTTCCAGTTTCATTCAGTCGATTGTTATGCTGACTGATACTGCTTTTTTGAGTCGATACAGTACACTTGCTTTCGATGCTTCAGGAAACGGTGGCCTACTTTATGTAACGACATTTATGGCACTCGCCGGAATGGGAGATGGATCTCAAATATTAATCGCCCGTCGGATCGGACAAAAAAATATTGGGGCTATCGGTCGGATTTTCGGAACTTCCATCCTCACCCATTTGTTATTAGCAGGACTTCTCTTTCTATTTTTGCAGAATCTCATGCCAGCTTTATTACATAGTTATTCCAAGCACCATGATTTAGCTTTGGCTCAGGTAGATTTTATTTCCATCCGAAGTTATTCATTGTTTTTTGCTATGATTTCTTTGTCGATCCAAGCCTTCTTTTTTGCTACGGGAAAAACATGGATGGTTCTGATCAGTGCATTGGTTACAGCAAGTTCAAATATTTTACTGGATGACCTCCTGATCTTCGGGAAAGGATCTTTTCCTGAAATGGGGCTCGAAGGAGCAGCATTGGCTTCTACTTTAGCCGATGGACTTGGGATGGTGACACTGATTTTATTTATTTTATTCTCTAAACTGAGAAAAGAATATGCTCTGTTCGCTCATTTTTCCTTCAACTTTGAATCCTTTAAAGAATTGATCAAAGTCGGTAGTCCCATTATGTTTCAGGGATTCATAGCTTTAACGACATGGACCGTATTTTTTACCTGGATTGAACAAATCGGAAAGTTTGAACTGACCGTTTCCCAAAACATTCGAGCAATCTATTTCCTGGCTTTCATTCCGATCTGGGGATTTTCAGGTACAACCAAGACCTATATTTCCCAATACATTGGCCGTGGTGATTTTGACGCTTTGAAAACCATCCAAAAACGAATTCAATTACTGACGGTTTTGTTCCTTTCTACCATCTTATTAGCAGCTTTGTTTTTCCCTGAACAATTGATTTCTAAAATCAATCCCGAAAAAGAATATCTTTCCAAAAGTGTTGATATCCTTCGATTCATCAGTGTCTCCACTCTACTCTTCGGTTTTGTCAGTGTTTATTTTCAAACCATCAACGGTAGCGGAAATACAGTTGTCAGCTTCACCATCGAAGTCATTTCTGTGATCATTTACATCGTAGCATCCTACATTTTGATCAAAGTTCTAAAACTCGACATCCTCTGGATCTGGTCAGTTGAATACATTTATTTCGGGGTCATGGGAGCATTATCCATTGGTTATCTCCGTTTTTTCGACTGGAAAAAGAAAGTGATTTAGTTGTTTTATACCTGGAATTTTACAACTACAATTTTGAAGAAAAGCATGTATTCCCCATTAAGACGATCCATATCTTAAAAACAATTAACTGATTTCAATTGAATTGAATAAAAAAGTACGCACCTATCCCTATTGTGGATTATT
>CAIUKX010000018.1 GCA_903899795.1 uncultured Flavobacteriales bacterium | reverse complement strand
AGAAATTCTTCCTCCGGAACAGTTTTTCCCCAGGGCATTTCCTTACGGGCTTTCAGGCTGAGCTGCACATTTTCCAGGAAGAATGCAGGTTGGTAATCAGCCAGATCGCTCAATGGCATGTAAGCATATAGATATTCCATGGCCTGTTTTTCATCCGGAGAAAGTGGCTGATTAAAAATGTCCCAGATTGGGATGAGGCTTTTTGAAGTGAGCTCTTTTTGTTCGGTCAGCATTCGCTGAATATCGTTTATTCGCTCCTGATTTTGAATGAGTGCCGGCTGCCTGGAGCAGGACGCGAAAAGCAGGAAAATCAGGATTGCAGAATAGATTTTCATTGGCATTGGGTTTCAAATTATTGCCCGGGTCTCATATGTTTCGGGTTAAACAAAATAAGCAAATTTTCAGGTTCGATTGGTTCAAAATCAGATACTTCTTCTGCGAAATATTTATACATTACTCCGATAGTGGATGCGGGAATGATGATTGATAGTGCGTTTTCATCAAGAATAGGTGGGGGATTGACCTTTACAAGTAATATGCAAAACAAATGGTATTATAAATTTTCCGTTGTTGAAGGTTTTGGACAATCATCATCTACAACATTCCAACCCAAAGCTTACTTTGTTCATCCGATTGGGAATTCACAATTTTATTACACTGATATCCGTGGCAGGGTATCATACACACCGAATCAAATTTTTAATTTTCAGGCAGGAATAGATCACAATTTTATCGGTGAAGGTAATCGATCCATGTTGTTAAGTGATTATGGCAAACCTTATCCATTTGCTAAAATCAGAGCTAATTTCGGACGTTTTGAGTACATGATGCTCTACCAGTTTATGCGTGAAGAAACGCCAAATCAAAAGTGGAAATCCAAGTACGCTTCTTCCCATTTATTGAGTTTTAATGCGACGAAAAATATTAATCTGGGGATTTTCGAAACAGTTGTTTTTGCACCGAAAGATACCAATCTAAACAGAGGTTATGATGCCGAATACCTCAATCCAATTGTGTTTTTCACACCACAGGAATACTCGATGGGTTCTTCTGATAATGTGCTTTTGGGGACACAATTTTCTGTAAAACATAAAAAACATACCTTATATGGTCAGGTGATTTTAGACGAATTTTTATTGAGTGAAATTAAAGCTCGGAATCGTTGGTGGGCCAATAAATATGGAGGACAATTAGGAATAAAAGGAAGATTTATCGAAAATAATCAACACTTTTTTTACCGGATAGAATGTAATTTCGCGAGACCTTATACCTATTCCCATGCCAATTATGCTACTAATTATGGCAATCAAGGTTATGCACTGGCGCATCCATATGGCTCCAATTTTGCTGAAATTCTGGGTGAATTGAAATGGCAAGATAAGAAATGGATCTTAAAAGGATTCGCAAATTATTTTCTATATGGAGCTGATAAAAATGATGGGAAAAGTTATGGTGGAAATATTTACATGCCTTATAGTTTGCATCCTTATGAATATAACAATACCATTGGTCAGGGAATAAAAAACAATGGAGTTCGGATAGTACTTTCTGCTGCTTATTTGATTGATAGAGCCTCTAACCTGCAAATATTCGCAGAGAATCATATTCTACAAAACACAGCCTACAAAGGACCTGGTTTTCAGTTTGTATTAGGAATTCGCAGTTGTTTGTGGAATGATTACCGGAATTATTAACCTGAGTTCGATTCATATTTTACTTCAAAACGTCTATAAACAGTCACATTTGAGTAAGATTATCGAAAAAATATCAGGATATTGTAAGATGATATTGCGAAAAAGATTAGTATTTAGATGCAAAAAATAGCTTTTACTTTCCTTTAATAAAATTTCTACTTCATCAACTTTTCTTGAGTTAACTCGTTAACTCTTTGAAAACTTGACTTGTACAAGTTCTTCTAAAAGAAATTTGAATGTGAGATATGAATCGAACTCAGGTTATTGATCTGTTTTTTTTGGTTTTGGCTTGAACTTCCTTTTCTTTTTGAATTTACTGCCACTTCCTTGTGATGAGGTATTCCACACAGGGCCAACACCTAATTCTTCAGGAAATGCATACCTTGGAATTTCAGCTTCGATTAAACGTTCAATCTGCTGAATTCTTCTCATGTCTTTTTCATTGACCAAGGTGTATGCTTCTCCTTTTGTATTTGCGCGTGCAGTTCTTCCAATTCGGTGAACGTAATCTTCAGCATCATGTGGCGCATCATAATTGATCACCATATTGATTTCTTTGATGTCAATACCTCGGCTCATTACATCTGTTGCTACAAGAATACGGATTCTTCTCGAACGAAAACCTCTCAAAACTTCCTCCCGTTCTGTTTGGGTTAAATTGGAAGAAATTCCCTGCGATTTAAATCCGTTTTTTCGCAAACCTTGAACGATTTCAGAAACTTTACTTTTTGATGAAGTGAAGATGATAATACTGGTATAGTCAGGTCTTTGTTCAATGATATGTTTGATCACCGGAATTTTTTGGTTATCAAACGTTAAGCATAAATTTTGAGAAACACCTTCAGCTGGTTTTGATATCGAAAGTGTAATTTCTTCGGGTTCATGTAAGATTTTATTTGCCAAAGTTCTAATCTTTGGAGCCATCGTAGCACTGAACATCAGCGTTTGACGTTTTTTAGGAAGAAAAGAAATTATTTTTTCCAGATCATCTAAAAATCCCATGTCCAGCATTTTATCGGCTTCATCCAAAATCAAATGTTTGACATGATTAAAATTTACATAGCCCATCGAAAGATGAGAAAGTAATTTTCCGGGTGTAGCTACGATAATATCCCTTCCATTTTGTAGGGCATCTTTTTGAATATCCCAGTCTTTTCCGTCTCCACCACCGTATACGGCTTGAGATCCGACGGAAACAAAATAAGATAGTCCTTGAATTTCCTGTTCAATTTGTACGGCCAATTCCCGTGTAGGAACGATGATTAGTGTGTCGATCGTTACATCTTCTTTACCCGTTAATTTGTTTAAGATCGGAAGAATAAAAGCTGCGGTTTTTCCTGTTCCAGTTTGTGCACAGGCGATAATGTCTTTATTATCTAAGATTTTTGGAATGGCAAATTCCTGTATCGGTGTTGCGTTTTCAAATCCCATATGTGAAATCGCTTCCAACAAATGTTCATTAAGATTCAATTCTGTAAATTTCATAATGGCTGTTAAATTACGCATTTTTTTGGTGATTAAGAGTATCTATACACAGATTGTCTAAGTTACATCTGCTGATAAATCATCTTTTGCTATTGATTTATAACCAGTAAAATTAAATAATTACGTTTTTGAAGATTATTTTTTTCACCTTTTACTCAATAATCTATACCGTTTATCAAATATTTTAGTAAATTACCTAACCAATGCGTACCTTGCGACGTTGTACTATTAAAAAACTTGTGAAACTTAAAACTATGAAAAGATTCTACCCCAGTGTGCTGATCTGCCTTACCCTATTTTTAACCCCATCTGTATTTTCCCAAACACCTCAAAGAACGCTTGATCCTACCAACATGCGTGATGGTGAGTCGGTTGAATATTGTACCACTCACAAAAAAATGAAGGAAGCTTTGAAAGATCCTGAAGTGATGAAGGAATACATCCAGCATCAGGCAGTTTTTGCTGAAGCGCTTCAAAGGGTGAAAAGTGGTGCCGTTGAAAAAGATGTAATTTATACAATTCCGGTTGTATTTCACATTCTGCACAATAATGGTCCTGAGAATATATCTCGTGATCAGGTGTTAAATGCGATTTCTATCATGAATAGAGATTATGCTTGTTTGAATGCTGACGCAAATAATGTTGCGACTCCTTTTCAAGGGATGCCGGCTAATATTGGGATTCAATTTGTTTTAGCGACTAAAACGCCAACTGGAGCTTGTTTCAGTGGTATTACACGAACTCAAAATGCGATTACTTCTGATGGAAGTGATGGAACTGCACAAGTAAACGCTATTGTTGCAGGAAATGACGTTTATCAAGGACAATGGCCTGGTAATAAGTACTTAAATATTTTTGTTTGTGCGGATATTGGCGGAGCAGCTGGTTATACAATGACCCCTTTCTCTAGCAACATGAAAAACGGAATTTTTGTTTTGCATAGTTATGTTGGTTCAATTGGAACATCATCAGTAATGACAAGCCGTACATTGACGCATGAGGCAGGACATTGGTTCAATCTAGAGCATACATGGGGACCAAATAACAATCCTGGAAATGCTTCAAGTTGTGCTGATGACGACAGTGTGGATGATACTCCTTTGTGTATTGGTGTTACTTCTTGTCAATTATCAGCAAACACTTGTGATGATTTAACTCCTGCAAGTGGTGTTTCAAGTTCTTGGACAGTAGATGTAATTGACAATGTTGAAAATTATATGGACTATTCTTATTGTTCCAAAATGTTTACCCCAGGACAAAAAGATAGAATGAGAGCAGCTTTGATCTCAAGTGTTGCCGGAAGAAATAATGTTTGGACAACTAATAATTTGAATTTTACAGGTGCTAATGGGGCAACGCCGACTTTATGCAAAGCAGATTTTCTAATCAACCAAACTGTAATTTGCGCAGGTGATTCGGTTTCTTTTACAGATGCTTCTTATAATGCAGCTACAGGTTGGACCTGGACGCTTACAGGAGCGACTCCAAGTACTTCAACTACACAAAATCCAACCGTGATGTACTCTACGCCTGGAATCTATACAGTTAGCCTTTCGGCGACTGATGGTACAAGTACTGATGTAGAAACAAAAACGCAAGTGATTCACGTATTGCCGGCAGGAGCATCTCTTCCTTATTATGAAAGCTTCGAAAACTATACAACACTGAATGGATTGAATAACTGGTTTGTTTACGATGCTAACAATAACAACAATACTTTTTCATTATATACAGGTACCGGTTATACAGGTCAGAAATGTGTGAAATTGAATAATTTTTCAGAGACCACTACAGGTTCAGTAGATGAATTGACTTCTGCAGTTATAGATATGTCCTCTATCGTTGCACCTCAAATAGCAACTTTGAGTTTCAGATACTCTTATAAGAAGAAAACGGCAGCCAACTCTGAAACTCTTAAAATCATTGCGACTGGAAACTGTGGCGGAACTTGGGTAACTAGAAAAACTATCTCAGGAACAACACTTGGGTCTTTAGCTTCAACATCAGCTTGGACACCAGCTTCTCAAGCGGACTGGGTAACTGTTCACGTTACTACTATTACAACAGCTTATCTTACTCCTGACTTCCGATTTAAATTTCAGTTTACTGGTAGCGGAGGAAATAATCTTTATTTAGACGATATCAATATTTACAGTGGAGCTCCTTCAGATGTTATCGTTACCGCTGGACTTGATGAACAGTCTGCATTGATTAACGGTTTGGAAGTATACCCTAATCCTACAGATGGTGAGGTTAATGTTTCGTTTTCAATTCCAACAGATGAAAATGTCACAGTACAAATTCAAGATGTTTCTGGAAAATTAGCTCAAACCCATGCAATCAAAGCGAATTCAGGAACGAATTTAGTGATGATGGATGCTAAAGACTTATCTTCTGGACTTTATTTCTTAACGATACAGATGGGTACTAGTAAGAAAACCGTTCAGTTTGTTGTAAAATAAATAGCTAACACATTTTAAAAATATAGGAAAGGGGATTCATTTTGAATCTCCTTTTTTTATTTAAGAATATTGATGTTTAGATAAATTTTCGGTAGGTAAAAGATTCATCTCAAAATAATTCATCTCAAAATAGTTGGATAGGCTGTGTTCAAGAAAAATGACCATTAGGAATTTCTCAGGAAGGTGTTATTCAATCAATAAAATATTAGAATTCATGTAATTCAGAGCATGGTTTATCAATGACATCAAATAACTAGAAAGGGGGTCCTTTACGAATCCCCTTTCTAGTTTACCTAACACTACTACTACAAAAAAATTTGAAACTACTATTTCAATTTAGTTAATATATTTCCAATCGATTTCGACTTTGCATATCTTGATTGATTGGATGCAATTTTTGTTGATCTAAAACTCTATTACAAAGGTCAACTATTTTCAAATAAACTTCTAATGCATGATTACCGTAAACTTGTTAGATGTTAGCCTATTATATCATACCTATAGATTTTTGGTTATTTATTTTTGAGATTATTATTCTACTATAAATCGGGTAGCTAATTTTTTCCCTTCAATTTCACTTTGAATCATGTATATCCCAGTGCTGATTTCCTTTGGGAGTATTACCGTTACTGAATTCTCGCCTTTAGTTAATTCAACAGGATATGAAAAACACTTTTTCCCTACCATATCGGTAAAGATCAATTCTGTAGATTGATTTTCGTTAACAGTGAGACTGATATTCAAGTTTGTTCCTTGTTTAGTAGGATTTGGAAAGATAGAAAAGCTATTTTGGAAATTGTTTTCCAAAGAAACTGATTTCAGAGGAAAGTGTTGGGTATGACCATCAAAATCAGTTTGTGAAAGGCGGTAGTAAGAAAGTCCCATGTAAGGATTTTCGTCGATTGTGAAATAGTTGGAAATACTTGTCGTTGTTCCTGCTCCATTTAATGTTGCTACAGTTTCAAAATCAACCCCATTTTTCGTTTTTTCTATTGTGAAGTAATCGTTATTAAGTTCGGATTCTGTGACCCAAGTCAAATCTACTTTTCTACTATTTAATTTAGCTTCAAATGAAACAAGTTCAATCGGAAGTGCCGTAATGCCTGTATTTCCAAATGTAAAGGGACTGAAAGAAGTCAAGACCGCCGTAGAATAGATTGTACCCGTGTTTGTTCCTGTACATGAACCTGTTGTTGTCACGGCATCGCCATTGGCTTTCTCCCAGTAACTGCTTCCGCTGTTCCAATGAGCAATTCTCAGATTGCTGCACGATGGTAAAGAGCTAGCAGTGGCATCTTCCCAATACAATTCAACAACTGCGTTAATAGCAGCTGCATGTGAAACTGTCCAGTACTCTTTGGTCGAAACAGAAACCAGCGGTGCGGTTTCAACTTTCATGTTTGAAGTATTTGTATATGCAGTATGAAAATATTGAGCTGTAAAAGTCTCTGAACCACTTAGACTGGAAATTCCAACCCTTCTCCAATAAGTACCGTTCCCAACTGGAAAAACAAAGTTGGTGCTTCCTATTTTTTTCATTGGACCATCGACAAAACTAGCAGATGAACCTGACGTAGAAGTTGATCCAGCGTTCATCGTCAAATAATTTGGATTACTGGTATAAATATTCCCGTCCGTTAAGGTCAAAGCACCTGAAACTGTAGCATCTTTGGAAAATGTAAGTCCCGTTGTACTTGTATTGTTCATTGTCAAATTATAGAATCCTGTAGTTGTCGAACCTGACAATGTTTGTGCAGCGATTCCATTAAAAGTAACGGTCTTACTTCGGTTTGTAAATGTACCGCTATTGGCCCAGTTTCCTTTCAAGGTAATATCATAATTAGACGTGCCTCCGTCTAAACTTGCATCTAGTGTTGTTCCGGACATGATTGTCAAATCAAGCTTAACGTTAATGTTCGAACCCAAAAGAACTTTTGGTTTTGTAGTTTGGGCTGTTGCATTCGATATCGTAACATTTGGAAGATCAGCTGTGCTGTATAATCTAAATATTTGAGCATTTGAGGTACTTGCATCACCAAATTGAATTGTGCCACCTGTAACACTATATGTTGCTGCCGGATTATTAAAATCATAAGCATTTGAAGTGGCATTACGTATAACTATCGTTCCGCCAGACATGGTAAATGACGAAGTACTTTTACTCATATCAAATGCTGCTAATGAACCTGATGTACTACCAACTGTTGCAACTGATACAGTACCACCACTTTGATTATATGTAAATTGGTTTGAATTGGCGGTTGTGGGTGAAATCCTTCCAGCTACTTTTAAAGTTCCTCCTTCTATGGTGATTTGAGCAGTAGTACCTTTTGTTCTTAGACTATTTCCGGCCAAATTTCCAACATCCATTACACCTTGAGTAATTCTAAGCATACCTGAAACATCCCAAGAATCACCAGTCGCAGTTATAGTTACATTTGGATTATTAAGCCAAAAACCGCAAGTAGATAATATTTCATGGGATTTCCCAGTATAAAAAATGTCATCAGAAAATGTGTAGGTTCCAGAGAATTTGATTGTTCCGTTTTTTAATTCATTAGCTGTATTAGCTGAATAATGTAAAAATTCTGTATTTGTGGAAAAATTGGATGGCATAATCTCTAGAATATTAGCATTTGATGTTCCCATATCAACAGTTATTACATTAAATTTTGTCGTTGCACCAGTTCCTGAAATTGTTTGATTACCATTTTTGTTAAAGGTAACATCGCATTGAGCCGTAGTGTAAAAATCTAATGTATGATTGTTAATAATATTACCTGTTGTTGTCAAGTAAGCATACCCGCCAGAATTTGGGCAATTGAATTTTCCAGTAGAAGAAATAGTAATATCTCCTGTAACATCAAAGGATCTAGCTGAATTTGAATCAAAACTTAAAGTTCCGTTTATGGTTAATATCGATGCTGTCCCATTTGTATTAATGGTTACCGTATGCCCTGATTGAATTATGATTGATGTTGCTGAGTTGGTCGGAACCAAAGTTGATGTGCTCCATGTACTGTTATCATGCGAAGATTGCCATGTACCGGCTGTGTTCCAGTTTCCTGTTGCAAGTGATCTGAAATAATCAGTAGCAGTTGTACTTCCTAAAACAGTTGAGGATACTAAAAATAATGAACAAAAAAGGATTGCTACGTTTTTAAATATTTGATTCTTTACAGAATTCGATTTACCTGCTTTCATTGTTTTTATTAATTATAATAAATCAATTTAAAGCGGCTTTGGCAAAGGTGTTTTTGAAAAAAAACGACCAATCCTCAAGGGTGTTCACTTCAAAATTTCAAATCAGAAGCGGCTTTGGCAAAGATCATTTTCATCGGGAAAAGGATCAATCCTCAAGGGTTTTCACTTAACTGCCACAAAGATAGCCTAAAAATCCCCTTTCAATGTTAAAAAAAGAATAATTTTTTATTAAAAATTGAAAGTTAATTCGAGATAAAATGTATTCGGAATCCTAGTAAAATATAGCTAAACCGGTTTAGATAAAGAAAAACAATAGGTTAATTATTATTATAGTTATAGTTTGT
Source organism: uncultured Flavobacteriales bacterium (assembly GCA_903899795.1). Taxonomy (GTDB): domain Bacteria; phylum Bacteroidota; class Bacteroidia; order Flavobacteriales_D; family Crocinitomicaceae; genus CAIUKX01. The sequence goes on along the minus strand of CAIUKX010000018.1, from coordinate 15,072 downwards.
ATTTGTTTGGAAGGTTTTTTGTTGAAAAAATAGTAGAAGTTTGTTTCATGCAGAATCAATAGTTTTTGTTATTAAAAGTAACTATTGAAAACCTTTATTAGTCCATTATTGAAGAGTTTAATAATTTTCAGTCAACAGATTGACAATTAAAAAAGAGGATTTGATAACAATAATGAACCAGATCATAAAATTTTGGAAAATTTCAAATCAAAGCAACCGAATAGATTTATCTTTATGCCAGATATTGTACAAATGGCAAAAGTAAAATCAGCTTTTTTCTGTCAGAACTGTGGTTATGAAGCTCCAAAATGGTTAGGAAAATGCTCTTCGTGTGGAGAGTGGAATACATTCGTTGAGGAAATTATTGAGAAAAACACCTCAGATGTTGTTGTCTTTTCGACATCTAAACGGAATGCAAAACCACAAACACTTCAAACGATTGCAAGTCAAGAACATCAGCGCATTGTGTTGAAAGATAATGAAATCAATCGTGTTTTAGGGGGGGGCATTGTTCCGGGTTCACTGATTCTTTTTGGGGGTGAACCAGGTATCGGGAAGTCAACATTAATCCTTCAATTGGCAGTACTGGAAACGTCCATCCGTGTTTTGTATGTTTCAGGTGAAGAAAGTGAGCAGCAAATCAAGATGAGAGCCGAACGAATTGGTTTGGAAAATCAAGAATGTTTTATTCTTACAGAAACCAATATCCAGAATATCTTTACGCAGGCAGAAGAAATTCAGCCACAATTATTGGTTATCGATTCGATTCAAACAATTTATAATCCAAGCATTGAAAGTTCGCCGGGAAGTATTTCTCAAGTCAGGGAATGTACGGCACAATTGTTACGCTATGCAAAACAAACGGGAACACCGATTTTTTTAATTGGACATATTACCAAGGAAGGCTCACTGGCCGGACCAAAAGTTTTGGAGCATATGGTAGACACAGTGATGCAATTTGAAGGCGACCGAAATCATGTGTATCGTTTGTTGAGAACCATCAAAAATCGATTTGGTAGCACGAATGAATTGGGTATCTATGAAATGCTTGGAAACGGTTTGCGACAAGTTTCCAACCCATCGGAAATCTTAATAACAAATTCCGATTCATCTTTGAGTGGGATAGCTATAGCTGGAACTTTAGAAGGGAATAGGCCTATTTTGGTGGAAGTTCAAGCATTGGTAAGTACTGCTGCTTATGGTACACCTCAGCGATCTTCGACTGGATTTGACAGTAGACGACTGAATATGTTATTGGCAGTAATGGAGAAGCGATGTGGCTTTAAATTAGGAGCGAAAGATGTTTTTCTAAATATTGCCGGAGGTATTAAAGTGGATGATCCAGCAATTGATCTTGCTGTTGTAGCTGCGGTATTGTCATCTAATGCAGATATTCCAATTAATCATTTGATTTGTCTTTCTGCAGAAGTTGGACTTTCAGGTGAAATTCGCCCGGTGAATCGAATCGATCAGAGAATACATGAAGCCGAAAAATTAGGTTTCCAAAAAATTATTTTATCAAAACACGCTAAAGGGATCGAACAAAAGAATTATAAGATTGAATTGGTGAAGTGTGGCAAGATTGATGAAGTAGTGAGAGCTCTCTTTGCATAAGAAAATTGAAAAAGTAATTTCAAGAATCATCCCTTTCTAAAAGTCCGAAGAAGATATGTACCTTTGGATTTCAAAAAGGATAATAATACGACTCAAATGTATATTAATACCACAAAAAAAATACCCGCGAATGCCAATTTGATTTTGGTTGGGGATAAGAAAAGTATATTTTCAAAGGCAATACCTGAACATGTAAAAGAATACTTCGTTGTGTTTACCAAAGGAGAAAAAGAGACAGATTTTCTAAAAACACCAGAATGTTTTTACTTTTTTGTGAAATCGTCAAAAAATGCAGAAAAACTCAGAGTTGCTGGATCTGATATTCGGACACGATTACCTCGTGAAGCTGATACTGTGTATGTTTTCGGTGATGCTGACGAGGTACTTTTGGTTTCGGAGGGACTGGCTTTATCCAATTACCAATTCATTAAATATTTCAAAGATGCTGATAAAAGAGCCAACCAGCTCCGATCCATTTTTGTAGAAGATACAGTTTCAAAAAGTGAGATAGAAATATTAAACAATACTGTTAAAGCTGTATTTTGGGCAAGAGATATGGTGAACGAACCAGTTTCTTACCTTACAGCAACTCAGTTGAGTGAAGAAATTGAACGATTAGTTAAAGATGCGCCGATAACTTTAGAAATATTAGAAAAGACGAAGATTGAATCTTTGAAAATGGGCGGATTATTAGCAGTGAATAAAGGTTCGATAGATCCACCTACATTTACAATTATTGAATACAAACCAAAGAAACCAATCAATAAAAAACCAATTGTGTTGGTTGTAAAAGGTGTAGTATATGACACAGGAGGTTTAAGTTTAAAACCCACAAAAAATTCCATGGATTCGATGAAATCAGATATGGGGGGAGCAGCTTGTGTGGCAGGAGCAATTTATGCTGCAGCCATAAACAAATTGAATGTACACGTAATTAGTTTGATTCCTGCGACAGACAATCGTCCAGGAGGCAATGCCTATACGCCAGGTGATATTGTCACGATGTATGATGGTACTACAGTTGAAGTTTTGAATACAGATGCTGAAGGAAGAATGATTTTGGGAGATGCCTTGGCTTATTCTAAAAAATATGATCCGGAATTGGTAATTGATGCAGCTACGTTGACAGGTGCAGCAGTTGCAGCGATTGGTACGAAAGCTTCCTGTATGATGGGAAATGCTTCAGAAAAAGTATTTACCCTACTTGAAAAATCTGGAAATGAAGAACACGAGAGAGTAGTTCGTCTACCATTCTGGGATGAATATTTGGATGAAATGAAATCGAAGATTGCAGATTTGAAAAATATTGGCGGCGGAACTGCAGGTATGATAACTGCCGGAAAATTTTTAGAACACTTTGTGAAATCACCCTATGTACACCTCGATATTGCTGGTCCTGCATGGTTGGATGCTCCTGAAAATTACAAAGGAATAGGAGGTACAGGTGTTGGTGTTCGTCTATTGTTTAACTTTCTAAAAAATTACAAATCATAAATGGAAAAGGTACAAGAGAAAGAAAAAGAGGTTGGGAGTTTGAATCCGATTCGTGTTGGAATTTCAATTGGTGATGTGAATGGAATAGGTCCGGAAGTGATTATTAAGGCATTGAATGATAATAGAATTCTTTTGGATTGCACGCCGATTATTTATGGATCTACCAAGACATTGTCCTATCATAAAAAAGCGATTAATGAGAACGATTTCATGTATCAATCTTGTAAATCAGCTGATGAGGCGGTAAACCGAAAAGTGAATGTTGTAAACGTTTGGAATGAGGAAATTAATTTCGAATTGGGTAAAGCAACTGAAACAGGAGGAAAATTTGCTTTTTTATCATTGGAAAGTGCAACACAGGATTTGGCGTCAGGAAAAATCGATGTATTGGTTACTGCTCCGATATCCAAAGAAGCGATGGCAAAATCGGGATTTAAATTTCCGGGACATACAGAATATTTAGCGGATAAAGCAGGAATGGATGAAGCATTGATGATGATGGTTGGATCCAATATGCGTGTAGCCTTAGTAAGTACTCATATTCCTTTAAAAGATGTCAGTTCATCTTTGACAAAAGAGGCAATTTATCAGAAAATAAAAGCGTTGGAAAAAAGCCTAAAGGCAGATTTTGGTATCATTCGTCCTAAAATAGCTGTCTTTGGAGTCAATCCTCATGCCGGTGAAAACGGTAAAATGGGGACAGAAGAGATTGAAATTATTTTGCCAGCGATCAATCAAGCAAAAGGAGAAAATATTTTGGCATACGGACCATTTCCGGCTGATGGATTCTTTGGTTCTGATGCAATGAAAAATTACGATGGTATTTTGGCTATGTATCACGATCAAGGTTTAACTGCTTTTAAAGCATTGTCATTTGATGACGGGGTGAATTTTACCGCAGGACTACCAGTTGTTCGTACTTCGCCAGATCATGGCACTGCATTCGATATTGTCGGACAGAATAAAGCCTCAGCACAATCCATGAGAAGTGCAATCTATTTGGCAATGGATATTTACAGGAATCAAAAAGCAAGAAAAGAAATGTTGGCTAATCCTCTAAAAATTCAACCAGTAGAAAAGAAAAAGCACTCTACTTTTGAATAAAAAAACCCCAAATTGTAAATATTGTAGGGGATATTAACAATTGTAAGTTTAAATATATTATCTTTGCCATCCGATTTTAGGGTAAAATGTCATGTCGAAAAGCGAATTTGTGATTCCATTTATTGGTTTAAAGATTGGTAATCATGTGTTTGAGTACGATATTGACAATGCTTTTTTTGAGGGTATTGAACTTTCAATTATCCATCGTGGAAACGTCCACGTTCGTTTGGAACTTGAAAAGAAGGAGACAATGTTGATTGGGATTTACCACGTAGATGGTGTCGTTACTACAGATTGTGATAGATGTACTGATGATATTGAGGTTGAAGTGGAACGAGAATATCAAATCATTTATAAGATAGGAGGCGATCCTTCGGATGATGAAACATTGGTTACTTTGGAAAAAGATGCTTACGAGATTGATGTGAAGATGAATATTTATGAATTGATTGCAGTTTCTTTACCGTTGAGATCAGTACATAAAAAAGAGGAATGCAATCCGGAAATGTTGGCATTACTCGATAAGTACGTTATCAATTCATCGGAAGAAGATGATGAAGAAGACGATGATTGGGATGACGAAGAAGATGATTCAGATTTTGACGACGAGGACGAAGATGATGATTCCGATGATGATAACAACGACGATATTGATCCACGTTGGTCCATATTGAAAAATTTGAATTAAAGACTATAATATAAAGTAAAATGGCACATCCAAAGAGAAGAATCTCTACAACTAGAAGAGATAAAAGAAGAACACATTTTAAAGCAGTTGCTGATAATATCGCTACTTGTCCAACGACAGGTCAACCGCATTTATTTCACCACGCTCACTGGCACGAAGGAAAACTTTATTACAAAGGTAGAGTTGTAGCAGAAAAAGAGGTTGCAGTTTAATTACTGTTACACGAAATAAATATTCTTCTTAATGAAGATAGGAATTGATATTTTTGGTGGCGATTTTGCTCCTGATGCTAACATTTCAGGTGCAATACTTGCTAATAAAGTGTTATCTCACGACGCAAAAATTGTTCTCATAGGCGATCAAAAAGTTATACTTGATTGCCTTTTGAAGCATGGAGAAAACCCTGAAGCATTTGAGATCGTTCACGCACCGGATGAAATAACAATGCACGATCATCCAACGCGTGCCATTCCTCAAAAACCAAACAGTAGTATTTCTGTTGGTTTTGATATGTTGGCAAACGATTCAATTCAAGCTTTTGCAAGTACTGGAAATACCGGGGCTATGCTAGTTGGGTCTATTTACAAGATTCATACTATACCAGGTATCATTCGTCCTTGTATCACTTCGACCTTGCCTGCAATTAATGGAGGTAATTCTATATTGCTAGATGTTGGCTCTAATGCGGATTGTAAACCTGATGTTTTGTATCAATTTGCCTTGTTAGGCAGTTTGTATGCAAAAAATGTATATGGTGTTGAAAACCCAAGAGTTGCATTGCTCAATATTGGAGAAGAAGAGTCAAAAGGAAACTTACTTACTATTGCTACATATAAACTTTTAGCGGAGTCTGATGAATTGAATTTCATTGGAAATTTAGAGGGGAGAGATATTTTTCTAGGTCAAGCAGATGTTATCGTTTGTGACGGATTTACCGGAAATATTGTGTTGAAGGAGGCGGAAGGAATATACACATTAATGAAAAAACGGGGTATTCAAGATGCATATTTTGATCGTTTCAATTATGAAAATTATGGCGGAACAGCTATTCTTGGAGTAAAAGGAAATGTGATTATTGGGCACGGAATTTCAAATGATATTGCGGTGAAAAATATGTTGCTACATGCATATCAAGTTGCGAAATCAGGTTTATCCAAAAAAATTAACGAAGCATTCAATTAAACTATGGGGAAAATAACTGCAGCAATAACAGGAGTTCAAGGATATCTTCCCGATTATGTTCTTACCAATGATGAATTGGCGAAAATGGTTGACACAACAGATGAGTGGATCACCACAAGAACGGGAATAAAAGAAAGAAGAATCCAAAAAGAAGGAGCTTCATCTGATATGGCGGTTGAAGCAGTAAATGGATTATTGAAAAAAACAGGTACTGATCCAATGGATGTTGACTTGGTAATACTGGCAACGGTAACTCCGGATCACCCTTTCCCAAGTACAGCAAACATATTATGTGATAAAGTTGGAATGAAAAATGCATGGGGTTTTGACCTTATAGCAGCTTGTTCCGGATTTATCTATGCATTATCTACTGGTGCGCAATTTATTGAGACTGGAAAATACAAAAAAGTTATTATAGTTGGTGTTGATAAAATGTCATCTATCATTGATTATGAAGACAGAACAACCTGCATCATTTTTGGTGATGGTTGCGGAGCTGTACTTTTGGAACCGAATAACGAAGGGAACGGGATACTTGATTTTATATTGAGAAGCGATGGTTCCGGACGAGAATTCTTAATTCAACCTGCAGGTGGAAGTGCTTGCCCTCCAAGTATACAATCCGTTGAAGAACGACTTCATTACGTGAAACAAGAAGGAAAATCCGTATTTAAATTTGCAGTCACAAATATGGCTGAGGTTTCCGCAGAAATAATGGAGAAAAACAATCTTACAAGTGACGATGTAGATTGGTTGGTTCCACATCAGGCTAATTTGAGAATTATTGATGCTACTGCAAATCGCATGGGACTTCCAGCGGAAAAAGTAATGATCAATATTGAAAAATATGGAAACACAACCGCAGGTACACTACCCCTTTGCCTGTGGGATTACGAAAAACAATTGAAAAAAGGAGACACCCTCATTCTTTCCGCTTTTGGTGGTGGATTTACTTGGGGCTCTGTTTATTTAAAGTGGGCTTATAACTCATAATTATTTATTTTATTTCTTAAACTCAAAAATTATGAATATTACTGAAATTCAAGATTTAATCAAATTTGTTTCAAAGTCAGGTGTAACTGAAGTTGAAATTGAGAAAAAAGATTTCAAAATTATCATCAAATCAGAAGGAAAAGCTAAAGTTGAACAACAATATATTGTTCAAGCAGCTCCTGCACCAGTTGCGGTTGCGGCACCAGTTGCGGCGCCAGTAGCTGTGGCTCCAGCGGCTGCAGTGGCAGCACCAGAAAATGATGATTCAAAATATGTTGTTGTTAAATCTCCAATGATTGGAACATTCTACCGTTCAGCAGGACCAGACAAAGATGTTTTTGTTTCTGTTGGAGATTCAATAGCTAAAGGTGATACTGTTTGTATCATTGAAGCGATGAAATTATTCAACGAAATTGAATCTGATTTCGGGGGTAAAATTGTTAAAGTGTTAGTTGATGATGCTACTCCGGTAGAATACGATCAACCATTATTCTTAATAGATCCTGCTTAATTTTCTACTTTGAAATGAGGAGATGAAACCCTTGAGGTTATCACTATTTGAAGGATATTAAATAAAATCTAGAACTATGTTCAAAAAAATATTAATTGCCAATAGAGGCGAGATTGCTTTGCGTGTCATTCGTACATGTAAAGAAATGGGAATCAAGACGGTTGCGGTTTATTCCACAGCTGATAAAGATAGTTTACCAGTGCGATTTGCAGATGAAGCTGTTTGTATTGGCCCACCGGAAAGTTCAAAGTCTTATTTGTCCATTTCAAATATTATTGCAGCTGCTGAAATAACTAACGCTGATGCAATTCATCCAGGTTATGGTTTCCTTTCTGAAAATGAAAAATTCTCGAAAGTTTGCCAAGAACATGGAATAAAATTTATCGGAGCTTTACCTGAGCAAATTGCAGCTATGGGTGATAAAGCAACTGCGAAAGCAACCATGATCAAGGCGGGTGTTCCTTGTATACCAGGTTCAGTAGGTCTTCTAAAAGATGTTGCTGATGCTAAGAAACAGGCTAAAAAAATAGTTTACCCTGTTATTATGAAAGCTACTGCTGGAGGTGGTGGTAAGGGAATGAGAATCATCTGGAAAGAAGAGGATCTTGAAGCTGCTTGGGATTCGGCGAAAAAAGAAGCTGCTGCTGCGTTTGGAAATGATGGTTTATACATGGAGAAATACATTGAAGAACCGCGTCATATCGAAATTCAGATTGCAGGTGATCAATTCGGAAATGTGTGCCATTTATCGGAGAGAGATTGTTCGATTCAACGCCGCCACCAAAAATTAGTAGAAGAGACTCCGTCTCCATTCATGACTGATGACTTACGTGAAAGAATGGGTACCGCTGCTATTAAAGCTGCAAAAGCGGTTAAATATGAAGGAGTTGGTACTGTAGAATTTTTGGTAGATAAGAACCGCGATTTCTACTTTATGGAGATGAATACACGTATTCAGGTTGAGCATACGATTACAGAAGAAGTTATCGATTTCGATTTGATCAAAGAGCAAATCAAAATTGCGGCAGGAATCCCAATTTCAGGAAAGAATTATTATCCTCATATGCATGCGATCCAATGTCGTATCAATGCAGAAAATCCATTGAAAGATTTCAGACCTTCACCAGGGAAAATAACAAGTTATCATTCGCCAGGTGGACATGGAGTTCGTGTTGATTCACATGCGCATGCGGGTTATGTTATTCCTCCAAATTATGATTCGATGATCGGTAAATTGATTACTGTGGCGCAAACGAGAGAGGAAGCTATACTTAAAATGAAACGTGCTTTAGGTGAATATATCATTGAAGGTATTGATACAACTATTCCTTTCCATTTGCAATTGATGGATGATGAAAAATTTAAGGAAGGTAATTTTACAACTGCTTTTATGGATTCATTCGAAATCAAAGGGTAAGAAATTCAAAATAATAAGAATTAAGACTGTCCAATGGGCAGTCTTTTTTTTGCTAATGATTTTTTTTCAGGAATAATAAAGCAGGAATAAAGGTTTCTAACGGTTAAAAAACAGGTGCTTTTGCCCCAAAAAATGAATGAAAAAAAGCGGAATGAAGTCATCCCGCTTTACACTATTTATTCAAAAAACTTATTTCAACGCTGCAAGCAATTCGTTCACCAAGTTTTCATTTACATTTCCGTATTTCGCGTCGTAATCTTCTCTAGAACGGTTGATTACTTCAAAAGCTTCTTCTTTACCATAGACATGGGTTATCTCCACATTTTTAGCGCCTCCATCCAAATCTTTATAAGTTAGGAAAAAGTGACGAACTCTGTCGATTACCATTTTCGGCATTTCTGAAATATCATTGATATCTCCATAGGCTTGATCACTTTTCAATACAGCGATAATTTTATCATCGGCTTCTCCGCCATCCAACATTCTCATTCCACCAATCACTTTTGCTTCGCACAAAATGTTTGCATGATTGAAAGAGCGCTCACTTAAAACACAAATATCCAAAGGATCTCCATCACCTGTAATATCATTTCTTCCTGTTTTTTCACAAGAATATTGAGCTACTCGTGTATCACAATACGTTTTTGGCACAAAGCCATATAGGCAAGGCATATGATTGGATAGTTTTTGCGGACGATCCACCATCAAATGACCTGAAGCTTTATCTATTTCATATTTAATTGCATCCGAAGGGATAATTTCAATGTATGCATTTACGATAGCCGGACTTTTTTCACCGACTTCAACACCATGCCATGGGTGGGAAACAAATCGCTGACTCATTGCATCAACAATCTTTTTTACTTCTTCTTTCATATTTATATCAAAAAAATTAAAGATGAATCTCTATTCATCAAAGGGATGACCCTGTAAACGAGAGCAAAGTTAATGAATTTATAGTGGATTTTTAGCGATTGTTCAATAATTAAACATCCATTTTTTACTTAGAATGATTTAGTAAAGTCTGGAAACTGAATGTCCAAATACATATAATCAAGATTATGAATTCAGTATTTTTTCTTTCAATGTTTGAAGAGTTAAAGCCCCACTTTGTCTCCATATTATTTCTCCTTTTTTGAACAGAATGAAAGTAGGTACACCTTTGATTTTAAATTTTTCTGCCACAGATGGATTTACATCAACATCGATTTTTAAAATTCTTACCTGAGTTCCCAGTTCATTTTTAAGTTGATCTAAAACAGGTTGCATCGCTTTGCAGGGCCCACACCAAGTTGCAAAAAAATCGACCAGTGTTGGCGTCTCAGCTTGAATAATTTCCGTAAAATTTCCCATGAATAGTCCATTTCTATTGAACCAAAGGTAGAAAAAAGATATAAAAGATTTAATTTCAAAGATCCATAGAATGTTCTTTTTCATTATTCCATCAATTGCTTCTTGATTTGAGTGTGTATTAATTAGCTGTTAACAAATTTCACATAAAAATAATGGCTAAATTTGTTCCCATGAAAGTTTTAAAAAGTCAGGTCTTCGATTTAGTTAAACTGCTGCTGTTTTGGGTGTTAATTTTTGACTTCGAAAGAGTTCTATTTTCTATACATAATTGGAGTAAATTTTCAGAATTGGGTTTAGGGGAATGGTTATTAGCTTTTGTTTACTCCGTACGATTGGATTTGGCTACGGCAGCAGCATTGTGTGCAATTCCTTTATTGATTTTTTCATTTCATTTGTATTTTCAGAAAAAGTGGCTTTCCAAATTGTTCAATGTAATTGTTTATACGGAAATCATACTTCTAGCGTGTGTTCATAGTGGCGAAATTAATGCATATACTGAGTGGAATCATAAGCTAACAACTCGAGTGTTTATGCACTTATCCAATCCTGATGAGGTGTTTAGATCTGCAGATTATGGTATGACTATATGGTTTTTTATCTTTCTTTCTGTTGAATTGTTGTTTAGCTTGAAACTTTATAATTGGCTGTTTAAATCAAGCAGACAAAACAATGAATCAAAAAAATCTGGATCTGTTGGTAAAGCAATTGCTGCTTTTTTACTCTTTGGAAGTGGATTTTTTTTGTTACTTAGAGGAGGTCTTCAACAGATTCCGCTTAATATTGATTCTGCTTATTATTCTAATAATCATGTAGCCAATGATTTGTCGGTGAATTCGTTATACTATTTCTCCAAAAGTTTTTTAATGTATAATAAAAGTGAGATCGACAAATTCATCCCGAACATTGATGCTAAAAAAGCCAAAGAAATAGTCGATCAACTTTATGACTACCCTAAAAAGCACGATCAGTATATATTTACTGAAAAGCGACCGAATATTGTTTTTATTGTATTGGAAGGTTGGGCTGCTGACGCGGTTGATTGTTTAAGTGTTGAAAAAAATATTACCCCAAATTTTGATAACCTTGCCTCTGAAGGTTTATTGTTTACGAATTTATATGCATGTGGTGGAACTTCGGAAATTGGTAATGCCAGCATCTTTAGTGGTTATCCGGCTCTACCCGAAATTTCAATTTCGATGCAACCAGAAAAGCATAGAAAAATTCATACAATAAACGAAGATTTGGAAAGTTTTGGTTACAATTCAAATTATCTTTTCAGTGGTGATTTAAAATATGGAAACATAGGTGGATATTTTATGGATCATGGTTTTGATATTGTCGAAGATGAAAAAGTGTTTCCAACCGATCTGGAAAGAGGAAAATTGAATTACTTTGATTCCGATTTGTATGCTTTGTTGATTAAGAAAATGAACAATACTAAAGAACCTTTTTTACAATGTGCTTTTACTGGAAGTACACATTCGCCCTATGATCATCCGAAGAAAAAAAATCAAACGTATCGTGGTGTAGAAGAAGATTACATGAATTCTCTGATTTATGCTGATGAGTGTATTGGAAAATATATCAAAACATGTAAAAAGCAAAAGTGGTTCAAAAATACAATTTTTGTATTTGTTGCTGATCATGGTCACCCTAACCCGGCAAATGAAAATCCAAGTGTGAAACGATATTTTAGAATTCCATTATTACTTTGGGGAGAACCTTTGAAAAAAGAATATGCAGGACAAAAAAATGAAAAAATAGGATCTCAATCAGATATCGTAGCGACTTTGTTGTATCAGTTAGGAGGCGATTTGTCGCGCTATCCTTGGAGCAAAGATTTATTGAATCCGAAAGTTCCACAGTTTGCTTTACATACAATCAATCGCGGATATGGTTGGATAACTGATAAAGGAAATTTCATTTACAATGTTGACACGAAAATGTACTTGGAAAATACGTATAAACCACAAGATGAAAAGCTAGAGGTTGAAAAAGGTCAAGCATTTCTCTATCAATTTTATCAGCATTACAAAGCACTTTAATTTTTATCTATGAAGGAAACAAACAACATAGAACAACACAGAAGAATAAATTTTTCATCATTTAAAACTATTTTAATTGTTGCTTTGGTTCTTCGTTTATTAGCTGCTTTTTTTTCGGAAGGTTATGGAATGCAGGATGATCATTTTTTGGTTATCGAAGCTTCATCCTCATGGGCAGATGGATATGATTATAATAATTGGCTTCCATGGAATCAGTTAGATAAAGAAAAACCAATGCCTGAAGGACATAGCTTTACCTATGTCGGATTAAATTATGTCTTTTTTTATTGCTGTAAAGCCTTAGGAATTACCGATCCGAAAGTATTGATGCTTTTGAATAGATTGATCCATGCGTTATTGTCTATGCTGGTTGTCTATTTTGGAATCAAGATAACAAATAAAATTTCGTCCCGAAAGAACGCTGTAACTGTGGGTTGGTTATTAGCCGCTTTATCAGTGATGCCTTTTTTATCAGTTCGCAACCTGGTAGAAATGGCTGCGATACCTTTTTTAATCTGGGGAGTTTGGTTATTGGTAAAAGAAGAGACGAACAAACATTTTCTGTATGCGGGACTTTTGATCGGTTTTGCAGTTTCATTGCGCTATCAAATTGCAATTTTCGGGATAGGTATCGGGCTTTATTATTTATTCAACAAAAAAATAAAGGCGTTGATCTTTTTTGGTTTAGGAGGGATAATCGTTTTTTCGTTGACTCAGGGAATTGTTGATTATTTCATTTGGGGACGACCGTTTGCAGAATTTCTTGCATATACTGGATATAATGCAGTTCAAGGAACTCAATATATGCCAAATCACAATTATTTCATGTATGTTTGGGTTTTAATGGGTGTTTTTCTTTTCCCATTTGGACTATTGATGGGTATAGGGTTTGTCCGATCAGCGAAGTCGCAATTTCTGATTTTTCTACCTACTTTATTGTTTTTACTGTTCCATACGCTTTATCCCAATCGACAAGAACGATTCATTTTATCGATTCTTCCATTTTTTGTCATTTTAGGAGTGATAGGTTATCAATCATTGATGAATAAAGCATTTTGGAAAAAGCTTTGGATCATTTCAATCACTATTTTTTGGATTTTAAATATTCCCCTCGCAGTATTCGGAACTTTTATTTATTCCAAAAAATCAAGGGTTGAAGCCATGTATTCATTATACTCTGACCATTTGCAGGAAGAAAGAATTTTACTGGAAGGATCAGAAAGCACAAAGCCATCCTTAATGCCGAAATTTTACGCAGGTAGTTGGCATTGTGTATTCTTAGAGCGTATTGAACCATCGCAACCTTTATTGGTTAGTACAGGTTTTAATTTTGATTATATATTCTTTTTCGGAGAGGAAAAGCTAAAATCAAGAATTCGGGCTTATAAAAAGATTTATCCGAAAATGAAACTTTATAAAGTGTGTGAACCGAGTTTGGTAGATAAAATTGCTCGAACTTTGAATCCCCGGAATTCAAATCAATATATTGAGGTATGGAAAACAAGCGTTCCTCTCGAAAAGAAGCATTAATCAAAACTGTTACTTATTTTTGAATTGTGAAAATACTTGTTATTCGTTTCAGTTCTATAGGGGATGTAGTTCTTACTACGCCTGTTGTACGTTGTTTGAAACAGCAAATCCCAAATGCTGAAATTCATTATGTTACCAAAAAAAGTTTTCAGACAATACTAATAGATAACCCTTATATTGACAAGTTATTTACGATACAGTCTTCTGTAAATGAAGTTCTTGAGGATTTAAAAAGGGAAAAATACGATTGGATAATTGATTTACATAAGAATGTTCGAACACTTTCTTTGAAACAAAAATTGAAAGTTCCAGCCCGTGCATTTCCGAAAATGAACCTTGAAAAATGGATGTTGGTTAAACTGAAAGTGGATCGGATGCCAAATATTCATGTAGTTGATCGTTATTTTGAAGCAGTCAAACATTTAGGGGTATGGAATGATCAAAAACCTTGTGATTTTTTTATTTCAAAGGATTCCCATGTTAATATTGAAAAGGAGTTTTCTCTGCTTGAATCATTTATTACAATTGCCATAGGGGCTCAATTTGCTACAAAGAGAATGCCTTATACTAAATTAATAGAGATAATTGAGCAGATCGATAGGCCAATTATTCTTGTTGGAGGTCCTATGGATAATGAATTAGCTGAGCAAATCATTAAACATTTTCAAGCGAAAAACATTAAAAATGCTTGTGGTGGTTTTTCCTTACAGCAGTCTGCTAGCATAGTTAGTCAATCCAAACTTATATTGACAAATGATACGGGTTTAATGCACATTGCGTCGTGCTTTCAGATTCAAACGGTTAGTGTATGGGGCAATACGGTACCTGCACTCGGAATGTACCCTTATTTCCCTAATCATTCAGAATTGTATACTATAGAGGAAGTGAAAGGTTTAAATTGTCGCCCTTGTTCCAAAATAGGCTACCAAAAATGTCCAAAAGGTCATTTTAATTGTATGAACCTACAAAATGCAAAGGATATAGTGAGCAGTATGACCAATTTATTTCCAAATAATAGTGTTAAATAGGTAGACTTGTATACTTTATATTTTCTTTGATTTTTATCAATATTTTAAAAATTAAACTTGCTGTAATTTTAGGACATTAAATTTTTAATATATGATGTTATGAAATTATTGTT
>CAIUKX010000017.1 GCA_903899795.1 uncultured Flavobacteriales bacterium | reverse complement strand
CCCTAATTTTGAGTAGTATATTATATGCTATGAACGGCTTTTTTGCAATATCATTTTAGGCCTTACATTGCATATTGTAAAGCCGTTTATAGAGCTCTCCCTTGTGGATAAGCTCTTCGTGGGAACCCTTCTCGACTATCCTGCCAAGGTCG
Source organism: uncultured Flavobacteriales bacterium (assembly GCA_903899795.1). Lineage (GTDB taxonomy): Bacteria > Bacteroidota > Bacteroidia > Flavobacteriales_D > Crocinitomicaceae > CAIUKX01. The sequence goes on along the minus strand of CAIUKX010000017.1, from coordinate 3,092 downwards.
AGAACGTAGATCGTGGATGCGTGCTTGATGGTGCTTAAACGGTGGGCGATGACAAATACGGTCCTACCCTTCATCATCCTGTCTATGGCCTCCTGCACTAATATCTCTGACTCTGTATCGAGCTGAGATGTGGCCTCATCCAGTATAAGTATGGGCGGATCTTTGAATACAGCCCTGGCTATCGCAATGCGCTGTTTTTGTCCCCCAGAAAGTTGAATTCCACGATCTCCTACCTGAGTTTCCATACCTTCAGGAAAAGAAAGGATAAATTCCAATGCATTTGCTTTTTCAGCGGCTGCTTTAATTTCTTCAGGAGTAGCATTTGGATTTCCAAAGGAAATATTTTCTTGAATGGAACCGGCAAATAAGATAACTTCTTGTGGAACAATAGCAATGTGACTTCTCAAATGCTCCGTTTCGATATCCTTTGCATTAACTCCATCAAAAAGAATAGCGCCTGCATCAACTGAATAATAGTTGAGCAGAAGGGATGAAATAGTTGACTTACCTGCTCCTGAAGATCCGACGAGAGCGATGGTTTCGTTTTCTTCTGCAGAAAGGCTTATTCCTTTCAATATTTCAATATCTTTTCGCTGTGGATATGAAAAATGAACTTTCTCAAAATTTACTTTACCATTGATGACTGGTTTCTGTATTCCTTTCAATAAATCCTTTTCACTTTTTTCGTGAATGATATTCATTAAATTCTCTGTAGCTCCTATTGAACGCTGAATTCCAGCATACATATCAGGAATAGAACCAACCGCAGCGACCATCATAATCGTAAACATCATAAATGTCGAGAAACTTTTAGAGGTTAGTTCCGGATGTGTACCTTGTGTCATTAAAATTCCCTGCCAAACAATAAATACGATCGCACCCGTCATACAAAAAATGATGAAGGAAACGAAAAGTCCCCGCCACATTCCACTTTTGACGTTGAGTGATTTTATTTCATCAATTGATTTTTGGTATTTTTTTAAGATGAATAACTCATTTGTAAATGATTTTACATTGGAGATACCCATTAAAGCTTCTTCAACAATCGAATTCGATTCGGCGGAAAAGTCTTGTGCCTGCTTGGATAATTTACGAATGAACCTTCCGAAGAAAACAGCAATAATTGCCATTACAGGAACAGTTGCAACCATAATCAAAGCTAATTTCCAGGAAATGACTAATAAAAATATCACAGAACCAACCACAGTTATGATTTGTCTGAAGAATTCAGCAATTGTCGTTCGCATTGTTTCTTGCAACTGTAAGATATCGGCAGAAATTCGGCTGGTTAATTCTCCCACCTTATTTTGATTGAAAAAATCCATAGGCATATAGATCAACCGTTCAAAAGCTGATTTTCGGATATCTTTCAATGCATTTTCTGTGACATTCGTAAAAATGATAACTCTGAAAAAGGAGAAAATAGCTTGTACACCAAAAAGTAGGAAGAGCAGTAATACAACTGTATTGACATTGTTCATATCAATTTTTGATAAAGCGTTACCCATTGTTACGCTTTCTTCACCTACACTTCCGATTAATTGTCCCATTAAATAAGGAAATCCGATGGTGAGAGAAGACGAGATCAAAAGAAAAAACCAGCCTACAGCATACATGTATTTATAGGGCTTGAGGAAGGTGAAGATTCATTTTGCTTTTTGAATACTTTCTTTGGAGAGCTTTATTTTGGGTTCTTTATCTTTTTTCGGACGAAGCATAATGGTACAACTATTTGAGTGCAAAAATAACGTTACTGCGTAGCTTCTAATACTTTTTTTGATATTTTTATTCAAAGTCTTTGAAAAATAGAAAAAATCCTTATCTTTGCATTCCGAATTTTCAGGAATACAAGACTAAAGAATATATATCATGAGCAAAAGAACGTTTCAACCGTCGGTTAGAAAAAGAAGAAACAAACACGGTTTCCGTAGTCGAATGGCTACTAAAAATGGACGTAAAGTATTGGCTGCACGTCGCGCAAAAGGTAGAAAAAAATTGACTGTTTCTGACGAAGGTATGCACAAACGTTAAGCGCTTTTTGTAAAATACATTTACGAACCGATATTCGAAAGAGTATCGGTTTTTTGTTTTTAACCGCAGAGTCTCGCAGGGTTTTTATGTGGTTGGTGGTAGTAAATGCTATAAAACAGAATGAAGTGAAACTCTGTAAAAAAAATCTGTTTACCTGTGGTGAAAAATATAAATCGTTATTGTACAATCTAAACTTTTTAACTAACTTCAAGAGAGTAACTTTAAAACGATACTCAAAATATGTTAGTAAAAACCTATGGTAGTGCGGTTTTCGGAATCGATGCTACAACCATCACCATCGAAGTAAATTTGGGAATTGGAATCAATTTTCATTTGGTTGGCTTACCGGATAGTGCAGTCAAAGAAAGTCAGCAACGCATCAAAGCAGCTTTTAAGAATAATAATTTGAAATTTCCTGGGAAAGAGATTACCGTAAACATGGCTCCTGCCGATATCAGAAAGGAAGGTTCAGTGTTTGATTTACCAATCGCATTAGGGATTTTAGCAGTAAGTGAGCAAGTACTGAGTGATCGTATGAATGATCACATCATTCTGGGAGAACTTTCGTTGGACGGGAGTCTAAAACCATTAAAAGGAATTCTTCTTCCGAAAGAGAATGCTGTGGAGGCTGCAGTTGTGGATGGGTTGAGTATTTATGGGATGTCATCTTTGAATGAAGTTGTTCAATTTTTGAATCATACGATAAAAGTTCAGCCAACCATTGTTGATATTGAAAGCGAATTTCAAACGAAATTGAATGAATTTGATGTTGATTAGTTCCGGAAAAATCAATATTTGCACCGATAACTGCATCATTGAAATATGTTTTTTCATAAAATACTGCATTCTTAAAATTGACATCAGCCTTAAAATTATCGAATGAAAAAATAGCAGTTGAGCCAAAAACACCATTGATAAAATTTAATCTTCCATTAAAAGTACAACCGTACAAATCGGAAATTTTACAAAAATGAGTTTGAAAAAAATCGGCATCATCGTCAAAAATACATCGAACAAAAGCAGCATTCTTTTTGAAAATTAAGCGTGAGAATATGGCTTTT
>CAIUKX010000016.1 GCA_903899795.1 uncultured Flavobacteriales bacterium | reverse complement strand
GTACTTTTTATTGTTTTCATTTATTATAATTTGTCTAAAAGGAATCTGTTCAGAATATTTATTTCAGAGATGTACTTTACTTGGATTAACCAAATTCAATATTGATTGAACAATATTGTAAAAATGTTTGTCTTTTTGTGGTATTTTTCGATAAGTGATGAGATATTCAAATTTAGAGCAATTTCTTTTATCTGGTTGATATCCTTCTAAATACCATTCACTACCATCTAAATATTCTCCACGATCAGGATCATCGATAGAAAATGTCCAAAAACAATTTTTATCGATTATCTTTTTAAAGAAATTCCATTGATATTCAGTTATTTTTAGATTATACTCACTGTCTAATTTGCATTCAATATCAAAAGGTTTATCGCAAAGAAATTCTTGAATAAGTAAATTTCCTCCTTCATTTAATTTGCTTAATGTGTATACTTGATAGTATTTATTGAATGCACGTTTCGTAGATAATCTATAAGATTCATTGTTTAAGTTTGTTAGCGCTTCTTGCATGTAACGAGCTCTGATATTAGAGAGTCCTTTTTTTACTTCAGGTGATTTTAGGATACTATCATTTTTTGAGACCAAAGATGTATCACAATTGCATTTAAAGGTCTTATTCGAACAACTATTAATCGTTAAAATTAAAAATATGAATATGTAAGGGTATAGTTTCATGGCTTTATTTTAATAAAACTTTAAATTCATGAATAAACAACTTCAATTGCCTCAATGTTTCTTGATCATTTAATTCTCCTTGTTCATCAAATTTCCCTCGGATTCCTTGAATCAGAAGTGTTGTTTCGTCTGTAAATTTAGCTAGTATAGTTTTCATTATGAGTTGCAGTTCTTCATGTCCATTTTTCCCACTGGCAGAAGCGGTAATCAATGCTGTAGGTTTATCAGAAAAAACTGTCGTTGAAACGCACCATTCGATGGCATTTTTGAGACCACTGGGAATACTGATAATATATTCGGGGGTACAAATAATAACTCCATCTGCTGTTTCAATAGCGCTTCGAAATTCGATAATTTCCTTTGGTGGATGATCCGTCGAAAGTTCAGGATCAAAGTGGGGGAGTCGTTTTAAATCGTTAAAAATAGTAAGGTTGAATTCATCTTTAGTCAATTTAGCAATTGTTTCGACAAGTTTGAGATTGGCAGACTCTGAACTGGCACTTCCTATGATGGCAAATATGTTTTTTTTATGAGGCATTGAAGTAATAATTGCTATAATGTTTATTTCTTTTTCTTTGAAGTATTAGATCCAGCGAAATACATTACCAATGAAATACTTAGTAATATTTAGCCGATTAAAATTAATCCTTCCCATGAAATAGTTTGTTGTTCAATGTTTAATGAGTTTGGTATTCCTCTTGATACAATGAATTTAGAACCTGTAGATTTTAAGCGAAAATAATAATAAACTACACCAGTAATTATGAAAATAAATCCTCCTATAGCTAATATGCCGCTAATTCTTTCATCGAGATAGATATATTTCCTTTTCTTTTTCATAACAAGTATTTCGAAGTGTCAATTCCATCTGTTTGTGAAAAGCATTTATTTTTTATCTTTCAAAGATAGCAATTTCATTTCTTAACCCAAGTCAATGAGATTCGTAATGAGCCGCCTTATTTTTGTTGTGTTCAATCAATTATGTAATTAATAAATAAATATAAATTTGTAGTCTCCCATATAGTATGTATAATCCAATGGAAATTATTTGTTGATTTCCCTTTTAGAGTCTCATGTCTTACATCTTCAGTCTTGCATCTCAACAATCAACATCACTTTGTTCGAAAATTGAATTGAAACTATTGATCAGATGGGTTAACTTTGTTTCATGCAAAGTAATTTCAAGGACACATACAAACACAAAGGAATGCGCCGGATTCTCATTGATGAACTGAGAAAAAGGGGGATAAAAGATGAACGAATTTTAGAAGCTTTCAATGCTGTTCCTCGCCATTTCTTTTTGGATCTTGCTTTTACGGAACAAGCCTACAGTAATATGCCGTTTCAAATCGGAGCGGGACAAACCATTTCTCATCCGTATACGGTTGCTTTTCAGACGGAGTTAATGGAGGTGAAAAAAGGAGATAAAATTCTGGAAATTGGTACTGGTTCAGGGTATCAAACCTGTATTTTATGTGAATTAGGGGCAAAAGTTTTTTCAATCGAACGCCAAAAGGAGTTGTTCATGAAAGTAAAGAACATTATTCATCATTTCAATTACAATCCGAAATTATTTTATGGTGATGGTTACAAAGGTCAACCTACTTTTGCTCCGTTTGATAAAATCATTGTCACGTGTGGAGCCCCATTCATACCACCAGCATTGGTTGAACAATTAAAAGTAGGAGGGAAGCTCGTTATTCCTTTGGGTGAGGGGAACGTCCAAAAAATGATCGTTTTAACAAGAACTTCAGAAGATTCGGAAGATGTTAAAGATTACGGTGATTTCAGTTTTGTACCGATGCTGGAAAATACTGCAAAGTAAAATTTATTTTATAACTTTTTGAACATTGGATCCTGATTGGATAAAATAAACTCCGCTTTCCAGCTTACTCATATCAATTTGTAATTTCGACGAACTTTTTGTGAATGATTGAATCAAAATTCCTGTAGAGGATACTAATTGAATTTCATTTCCTATACTTTGATCTTCAACTGTTAAAATGGATTCGACTGGATTTGGATAAATTTTGAAAGAAGTTGTTGAGTTAGTCTCTATTCCACATACCAACTCATGGTAATGAAGTCGATAACAATCTTTGGTACTGACACCGTTTTCATCCATTCCAGTCAGAATGTAGCCATAATGATCCAATCCATCATTGATGACGAAAGAGACTGGTGCAAACCATCCTGTTCCGGGATAATTCGCAATGGTTGACCATGTGCCGGCTGTAATATCGTATTGGTAAAATTCATCATGAAAAGTTTCTACAGGTTCTTCAATCCCGATTCCTGAGAAGACATAATTTCCCAGTTTAAAAGAAGCTCCGGCAACTCGGCCGACATTAGGCATATCTGCTAAAGTTGTCCAAGTATCCGTTTGTGAGTTATAAGAATAAAATTTATTACTAGGGTAATTTAAAGATCCTGAAACGATGTGACCTTGGGAAATGTAGATCAGATTTCCATCGGAGGCAGCTACCGGATGGTGCATCGTCAATCCAGGATAATCTGTTTTTTGTGTCCATTGATCATTCGTTGGATCGTATTGCCACCAATCCTTGAATTGCTCAGTATCTGTATCTCCAAATCCCATGTAGATTTTTCCATTCGCAACTTCAAATGCCGGATGATCTCTTCCTGGACCTGGGAAGTTGTTTTTTGTGTCCAGGTAGTTGTCGTAAAATCATATTCCCACCAATCATTCTGATAACCGGAAAGGCTAAGTGTATGTCCGAATCCGATGTAAGCTTTATCCCCAATCACAAGTCCTAAACCATAAGAACGTTTTGGTCCGGGGTAATTGGGGAGTTGCGTCCATGTATTGTTAACATGATCATATTCCCAGAAATCTTTGTAGTCAGCGTTGTTGATTCCCGTCATTAGATATCCTTTTGTACCGTGACTAAAAGCAATGGCATGATTACCACCTGTTCCGGGAAAGGTAGTTCTTGCTTCCCATGTTAATTGTGAATAGAACGAAAAGCTGAAGGAAAGAAAAAGAGAAACGGAGAGAATTGTTTTCATCGTATAAATTTTATAAATCAAGAAGAATTACCTGCTGATTTGTTTTAGCAAGACAATGATAATCAAATAAAATGACAAGTGATGAACTGTAAAATAAATACTATCTTCCCATGAAAGCGTACATCAGGATATTCGCTCCCATTTGTAATGCCTGTTTTCTTTTTTCTGAGGAATCTCCGTGAACAGATGCGTCTTCCCAGCCATCACTTAAATCAGTTTCGTAGGTATAGATACAAACAAGTCTTCCGTCGATAATGATTCCGAAAGCCTGTGGACGTTTTCCGTCGTGTTCGTGGATTTTCGGTAATCCATTGAAGTCGTATTTTTGATGAAACACCGGATGATTAAAGGGAAGTTCTACTAATTCATTGTTGGGGAAAACTTTTTTCAATTCTACACGAATGAATTCATCCATCCCATAATTATCATCAATGTGTAAAAAGCCTCCACCCATTAAATAGGTTCGTAAATTTTCTGCTTCAGAAGGTGAGAAGACAACGTTTCCATGCCCCGTCATGTGAATGAAAGGATAAATGAATAAATTCTGACTTCCCACTTCAACATACGGAACATCTTTTGAGATATTTGTACTTAAATTCTGATTACAAAAGGAAATAAGATTAGGTAAGGCTGTTGGATTC
>CAIUKX010000015.1 GCA_903899795.1 uncultured Flavobacteriales bacterium | reverse complement strand
CAGTTTCTACTTGTGTTTTTAACACTCCATAAATTTTTGAATTGCCCATATTAATTATTTATTTAATTTTAAACTAAATTATAAATTAATCATCAAATTAAGCACTGTTTTGAATTCAATTCATAAAATAATTACACTTTTTCTAATCATTTCATTGACCCTTTCATTTTCAAATTCTCATCAAAAAAAATGGGGATTTTTTGCACACAAAAGAATCAATCGAATGGCTGTATTTACCCTTCCACCGGAAATGATCGGATTGTATAAAGAACACATCGATTTTTTAACCGATCACTCAGTGGATCCCGACAAAAGAAGATATGCCGTTGACGGTGAAGCCCCTTGTCATTTCATTGATATTGATCATTACAGTACCAATGATTGTGATGCATTTTTGGAAATACCTCGAGAATGGAATAAATCTGTTTTGAGATTCACTGAAGATACCTTGAAAAAATATGGTATAGTCCCCTGGCATATTCAAAAAATGAAATACCTCCTGCAGAAAGCATTTGAAAGTAAAAATCTAGATTTAATTCTAAAATATTCTTCCGAAATCGGACATTACATTGGTGATGCTCATGTTCCACTTCACACGACTGAAAATTACAACGGGCAACTCACCGGACAAAAAGGAATTCATGCACTCTGGGAAAGTCGTTTGGTGGAACTCAATGCCGAAAATTACGACTATTTTATTGGTAAAAGCCAATACATTCCTTCTGTATTAAATGCAAGCTGGGAAACCATCAAAACATCACATTACGCTTTGGATTCAGTTTTAAAAATGGAAAAAGCAGTCAGTAACGATTTAGGAAGTGATAAAAAATACAGCTTTGAATCGCGAGGAAATCAAACAATTCAGGTTTATTCCTACGATTTTTGTCAGGAATACCACCGCCGACTCGATGGAATGGTCGAAAGAAGACTACGTTCTGCCATATTAATGGTCGGATCCATCTGGTATACAGCGTGGGTTGATGCCGGTCAGCCTGATTTGTCCTGCTTACAAAAATCCTTACCTTCTTCGGATTTTTTAAATGAATTAAAAGAATTAGATGTATATTTCAATGCAAAAACAAATAAAGGTCGAATTTGTGAAGATCATTAATTATTGAAAATGCGGACACTACTGTTCATTCTAATCTTTCCATTCATAGGGCAAACTCAGATTTCTGAGAATAAATTTTACGTCTACGGTAAAGCAAGTGTAGGTAAAATGGATACCGCTCTTTACAATAATTTCTCCTTATCAGGTGAATATATCTTCAAAGGCGTGGTTGGTATCAATTATAATTTCGATTTCATACATCGCAACGACAATATTTTTCAACTGCATACATCCATGGGAACCATTGCCGGACCACTTGTTTTATTGGCAATGGGTGGAAGTGGAGGTTACTATTATTCATCTTCCTATTACAAAACAGCTATGGCTGTGGCTTTAATTGCATTACTATTGCCAGACGGTATCAGTGCACATATCCCATTCCGATACAACTGGGATTTCTCACCGTATGTCAATTTTTTAGGGTTCGACTATGTGAAGTACAAAACGTATAACTACCATCAATTTCATTATTCTTCATCTTTTGGTTTCAAAACAAGCTACTGGACCAGTAATAATTTCACAGTCTTGGCTTTCGCTGAAGTTCGGAAAGTTAGAACCATGGGATATGGATATGGTATGGGAGTGGGAATTGGCTATACTTTCAAACCCCGCAATTAAAATTTTGTAGTGCAAAAATCGAACTTAAATAACCGCTAATTTAAGACGTTTATATCGTAAATAATCCTTTCATAAGATTTTAACTAAACTTTTCAATATTCTATCTAAGTTTACTTCATCAAATTTATCAATCATATGATCGAAGTATCACATATTTGCAAGGAATTCGTTCTTACCAAACAACAACAAAAAGAACTCAATACGACCGATAAAATTTCAAAGGCAGTTGATGACATCAGTTTCACTTGTCAGTCCGGCCGTGTATTTTCTTTACTCGGTCCAAATGGTGCGGGAAAAACCACAACGCTTCGCATGTTATCGACCATCTTCAAACCAACATCGGGAAGTATTCAAATCGCTGGAATAGATGCTGTAAAATTTCCACAGGAAGCTCGAAAAAAAATTGGTTTTCTGACGGGTTCAACAGGTCTTTACGCCCGTTTAACTCCCAACGAATTGATTGCCTATTTTGCTGAATTATACGGTGTTTCAAAACAAGATTTGACAGAACGAAAAGAACGTTTGTATTCCCTGCTCAACATGCACGATTTCCAAAATAAACGCATCGGAAAATTGAGTACAGGTATGAAACAAAAAGTTTCCATCTGCAGAACGATGATCCATAATCCTGATGTAGTGATTTTCGATGAACCAACCAGTGGACTGGATGTCATTACAGCAGAAAATATCATTCAGCTGATTCGTGATTGTAAGAATGAAGGGAAAACGGTCATTTTTTCAAGTCACATTATGAGCGAAGTAGACTTGCTCTGTGATGATGTCGCAATTGTTGACAAAGGAAAATTATTATTCAACGGTACCATGAGTGATTTCAGAGGACAAATGCAGGCTGATAATTTAACAGCTGAATTTATCCGGATTGTGAACGAGAATAGAATAATAAATTAATACTATTTTTTAAGGTATAGACGTTGCAATGCAACGTCTCAAAATATAAAATTAAAAACTATGATTTTCACCATATTTAAAAAAGAATTAAAGGACACCTTACGCGACCGTCGTACATTGATGATGATGATTGTGATTCCAGTATTAATTTTCCCGGTTATCATGAATGTATTCATGGGAATTTCGAGCAGTTATCAAGAAGAAGCGGCTACAAAATCACTCCAAATCGGTGTGATCAACCCTGATCATGTATTAATTGATGAATTGAAAAACATTCCTGCTGCAATGGGAAAAAAGGACGTTATCATCTACAAGGATACAACAGCAATGCTTGCCGATTTGAAGAAAGATTCCATTCAGTTGGGTTTCTATACACAAAACGATTTTTCTAAAATGCTGACTGAAAAAAATCCGGCAAATGTCCGTGTTTATTTCAATGCTACTGATGTCGGAATGCAGGAACGTGGTGAAGCTTACATTAAAATCATTGAAGAAAAGGCAAAAAAAATCCGCTATGCAGAATTGAAACTCAATGAAAAAGAACTGACTCCAATCGTTACCGAATATAAAAACATTGCCTCAGATAAAGAAATGATCGGAAAATTAGCCGGTGGAATTCTCCCCTACATCTTCATTGCTTTTGGATTCATCGGTTGCATGTACCCGGCTATCGATTTGTTTACGGGAGAAAAAGAACGTGGTACAATCGAAACACTTTTAACAACTCCGATTGCCCGTTGGCAAATCTTATTCGGAAAAATGGGAGTAGTTGTATTATCGGGTTTAATGGCTTCGATCTCAGCTTTATTCGGGCTGTATTTATCAATTGAGGTATTTAAAATGGTGGAAGATCCTGAATTACTGGCGATTATTCACAGTATTTTGAGTCCCGGATTTATTTTAATGCTGTTTGGATTACTCTTTCCATTGACTATTTTCTTTGCGGGAGTAATGATTCCTATTGCAATTCATGCTAAAAGTTTCAAAGAAGCTCAGAGTATTATTACACCTCTGAACATTGTAATGGTTCTACCTGCGATGGTTGGATTTTTTCCTGGAATTGAGTTAAACGGAGTCACCGCTTGCATCCCGGTTGTCAATGTAGTATTAGCAACTAAGGAATTGATTGCAGGAACTTTAGATATAGGACTGCTTTCCCTGAGTTTTATAGTAATGATTCTTTTGGCACTCACAGCCGTTTTTATTTCATACAAACGATTTGATAAAGAAACGAATGTAATAACGGAGATTAAAATATTTGATGTAATTTTCGGTACTTATTTGCATGAGGAACGACAATTATGATGAATTTGCTACAGTCTCTGTATAGGTTGACGACTCCTCCAAAACGTGTTTTTGACGACTATTTTGATGAAGCACGGTACATTCTTTCTTACAAAATTTGCCTGTTCCTAATTTTTTCTCTCAGCATCTTAAGTGTTGTTCTCTACTTTTTTTACGGACCCATCTATTCAATAGTCACCTTTACAGGTTTTATAGGTGTCTTGGTTTCATTTCTTTTTATCCATCGAACAGGGCATCATGAACGGTTTGCGCTTTGGTTCAATTTGTTTGGTGGTGTTTTATGTCTTCTAACACTATTTGCAATTGATGACCAACCGCATATTTCAGACGGTTTATGGATGATCATCAATATTATTTTTGCTTTTAACACGATTTCTAAAAAATGGGCTTCTTTCATCGCTATCGTTCACGGATTGAGCTTTTCCGGTTTTTTCTTATTCAATTACAATCACCAAATTCACCTCATCAAATACCTTAATCATGAACAAATTGTAGGTACAGCCATCAATGTACTCATCTGCTTTTTCATTATCTTTTTCTTGTGCTGGCAAAATGTAAAAACAACACAATACGCTCAAAGGCAACTAAATGATGCGAAAACCGTTCTTCAAAACCAATACGACATCATTAATAAACAAAACATTGAGAAGACTGCAATGCTCAAGGAAATTCACCACCGTGTGAAAAACAATTTACAAGTGATTATTAGTTTATTACGACTTCAATCCCGGGAACTGGAAAACGAAGAAGCCATTTTAAAATTTCGGGATACAACAAGTCGTGTCCTCGCCATGGCATTGATTCACGAAAAAATGTATCAATCCGAAGAACTATCCAAAATTAACTTGGATGACTATTTTAACATCTTGATCAATGACATCAAGGAATCGTATCAGGTTGAGTTTTCAGTGAAAGCAAATATTGAATGTAAAGTAGATAATTTAGGAATGAAATTAATTGTACATATTGCACTTAATTTTAACGAATTATTTTCTAACTCTCTGAAATATGCATTTGAATCGAAAGAACATGCTGAAATAAACTTAAAAATAATTGAGCGAACAGACAAAGTCTTTTGCTTGGAATATAGTGATAACGGTAAATGGAAGACTCCCGAACGCAAGGATTCATTTGGTTTAGAATTGATTCATATTTTAACGGAACAAATAGATGGAGTTCTGGAATTTTCACACACCCCAATAACTAAATACACGATCTACTTCAATAATATTCTAAACTGATTTTATCAACCACAGCAGTGGTAAGAAGCTTTTATTCTACGTTAACAATCAACAAGCAAACATCATCCACCTGTTCGTGATCTCCTTTCCAGTTGGAAAATTCTGTTTTCATATGTTCCAATTGCTTTTTCACATCCAACTGTCCGGAATTCAGAATGGATGACAACAAATTTCCTTTTTTCAATTTCTTCAAATGTTCTCCTCCTACCTGATCGGCGTAACCATCCGAAAATAATACAATCCGATCGCCCGTTCGAATTTCAACCTGGACCTCCTGAAACGGTTCTTGGGAAATGGATTCCCCAATCGGACGACGAATTCCTTCCATCTCATACAAATCGAAATGATCATTGGATAAACGAATTGAAATTCGACTCTCCTCCTGAATGGAAACTTCTGTTTTCGAACGCAATAAATAAGCATTGTGATTCGCTCCTGTGAAGTGAAGTCTATTTTTTTCGTGATCAATGTAGCAAAAACTAATATCCATACCGTCATTGATCGATTCACCACCACGTTGTAAACTCGAAATAACATGATGATTCAAGGACTCGACCATACTTGCTGTTGTATCGTGATTTTCTTCCCGAACAACTTTGTCGAGAGAATTCATTCCCACCAGCGAGACCATCGCACCCGGAACACCATGTCCGGTACAATCCGCTACTCCGAAAAAGGATTTCTTATACAGTTTATACGAAAAATAGAAATCACCGCTGACAATGTCCTTCGGTGCAAAAAATAATTCCAAATGCAAAAGATCGGATGACAACTGGCTGATACTCGGTAAAGCAGCCTGTTGAATATAAGTCGCGTAATTGATACTGTCAATCACTTCCTTGTTTTTGATGGACAACTCGTTCAAAGCTGTATTCAAAGATAGATTCGTGACTTCGATCTCGTTGTTTTTCGTATTTAATAAACCATTGATTTCCTTCCTCCGTTTGTTCGATTTCCATAAAATGATAATCACAACTACCAAACTCAAAGCCACCAATATGGACAAAATAGAAATATTTCTGTTTTTCTGAGCTTTCATTTGGAGACTGTCGTTCTTCATTTTCTGTAGATCGGAACTCATTTTTAAATGTTCTATTTCACGTTGTTTTTTATCCGACTCATACTTAGCTTCAAGATCTTTCAATAAATTCGACTGTTCCTTTATATTCAGTGTATCCTTCAATTTAAGGTATTTATTAAGGTAATCGTAAGCGGTTGCAAAATCCCCTTTTCGTTTCGAAGAACTGCTGATATTGAGATACCCTGTTAATAATGATAAAGAATCACCCAATTCAATTTTCAAATTACTCGAAAGTTTATAAAATTCAATCGCCTTCTGATATTGCTTCAAATTATCGTAGGTATTTCCCATATTGTGGTAATTGAAAGACTCCCACAACTTATTTCCAATTGTTTTATTAATTTTCAAAGCCTTATTAAAATACTTTAAAGCCTCTGAATAATTTTTGTATTCTTGTTCTATAAGTCCCAAATTATTATAATTCCCTGCTAGTAATCGATCATTTTTAAGCTTCAATCCCAATTCTAAACTTTTTTGAAAACAGACTAAAGCATTTTTATTATCACCTTTTTCTCGCAAGGCATTTCCTAATGCCATATATACGTTTCCAATCTGCAAATCATCCTTGATTCTTTTAGCCACTGCCAAAGCATCACGCAAGTATTTTTCTGCATTCTTCAGGTCATTGATTTTCCGATAAGCAACCCCTATTTCTTTCAAAATAACCGAAACCTGTGCTAAATCTTTATACGAACGTGACACATCCAATGCTTTATGCATCAATAATATCCCTTTTTGAAAATCATTTTCATTGTAATACTGATTCCCTACAAACAGGTATAAATCCGAAACTTTGGGATGATGAATTTCATTGGCTTTATCAACTAATTCTTTTCCTAGTGAATCTGCAATATCCACATACCCCAAAGAATCATACATCGTAAATTTCCACAATTGAAGTAATCCTTCTTCTTTTGGGTCTTTCGCAACTGCTTTAGTGTATATTTTCTCAATTTTTTGTGGAATCAATGAATCAGCTGTACCCTCCATTTTCTTGGTCAAGTTTGGATACAATTCCTGTGACATCAACGCATTAGCTGTCAAGAATAAAAAAAGCAATAGAGTAAACAGTCTCATGCTACAAAAATAATCATTTGTTCGTATCAAACTGCATGATTGAAAGAGTTAGTTTTCAAAACAGTAATGATAAATAATTAGTAGGCTAGAACTAAACTATTGCTTTGTATTTTTTATCAAACCAGACTTTTACAAACAAAAAAAGCGACTCGTAAGCCGCTTTTCAAGAATTTTTCATCCTACTTTCTATCGCATCGAACTTGCCATTGCGCCTGCAAATGTAATGGCAACAATCATGATCACAACATACAAAGAAAGTACAACAATTGTTGAAATACCGATGAATTTATAGTGCGATTTCAAATATTTAAAACCACTTCTAAAATTAGTTTGGTTATCTGAGTTAACACCCGTTTTTAAACCTACTGCAGCTTTGAATAAGTAATACACAGGGAAGAAGTAAATCACCGCCCCAACAAAGTAGATCAATCCTAATGAAGCCATTGGCAATACGGTAGGAGTACGACTAAATTTGGAGACTGCTGAACCTACTGACATGATTGAAATTCCTCCTAAAAGCATTAATCCAATCATTACAAATCCGACTATGGATAAGAACTTTGCCCATTTTGCAATTTGAAGTATAAATTCTTTAATTTCCTGATCAACTGATAATGATTCTTTTGCTAACGTGTTTTCTTCTAATACATCCATTTCTTTACGTGTTTAAATTTCAAGTAAATATAGTTCAATTTTTCAATTCAGTGGCTTAATATAACAGGAAGAGGATTGAAAACCAAATCATTTGGAATTTGCTCGTATTAAAGGACCATTATCGCAATTCTTTCCTCCATCATGATCTTTCAAAAAATAGTATAAATCATCCATACTATTGACTATTTCCTTATATTTG
>CAIUKX010000014.1 GCA_903899795.1 uncultured Flavobacteriales bacterium | reverse complement strand
CAATAACTTCTTGAATAAATAGTGTCAGATTTTCTCCATGTGAATAATTTCCGTCCAAAAGTTCCTTTTCAGCTACCAATTTTCCTTCACAGGAAAGAGCAACGGAACAAACCTTGGTTGAAGTTTCCAGATGTAGAAGATACGCCATTAGTACAGAATAATTTTCTGCAAAGGTAGTTGATATTAATTATTCTGCAATTTCGAGTTTGAAACCAATCCCGTGGATATTGGAAATTTGTATCGATTCATCTTCCTTGAAATACTTTCTAAGTTTAGTGATGAATACATCCAAGCTTCTTCCGACAAAATAATCGTCCTGACCCCAAACCGCGTTTAACACAACATCACGCTCAACCACTTGATTTCTAAACTTGTATAGAATCTTCAGAATTTGAGCTTCTTTTTTTGTTAAAGTCTTATCAAAATCAGGATGTTTCAATGTGAAATTTTCAGTATCAAAAGCATAAGAACCTATCTTCAGTAATATTTCCTCTGGTGTTTCAGTATGAATATTTACTCTTTTTAACAGAGCAGTCAAGCGAACTTGTAATTCAGCGATACTAAATGGCTTTGTCAAATAATCATCTCCCCCTGATTTAAATCCTTGGACTTTATCTTCAGTCATAGATTTTGCAGTCAAAAACAAAATTGGAATTTCGTTATTCAACTTTCGGATATCGGATGCTAAAGTAAATCCATCTTTCTTTGGCATCATGACATCGAAAATGCATAAATGAAATTTTTCATCATTGAATCTTTTGTAGGCTTCAGCCCCATCAGAGCATAGCGTAACATTGTATCCGTCGGATTTCAATTGATCAGAAATCATAAAACCTAAGCTTGTATCATCTTCTGCCAATAGAATTTTTATTTTCTCGCTCATACCCTGTCTTTTTTATGAAATAGTCTTATTCCTTTGACCAAATTAAGAAATAATAAAGATAGATTACAAGATGTGTCTCATCAGATTGTTTAGCAAAAGACTAACACGCAAAGCACAACAAATTGATTAACAAATAACTAAAGAGTATATCCAGCGAAGTTGCCTCAGAAATTTAACCAAAAAATAACTTTTTTATACAAATATAATTTATCACAAAAAATAAAAGCCCCAGGCGGGCGCCCAGAGCTTTTATCAACTAACCTAACCTACTACTACTACTGGGGAATTAATCTCAAAAAAACAAGCAAAAAATAAGTTATTTTACCTAATCAACCGAGCATCAGATTTTAGAAATATAATAATGATAGATCTGTTACTTCAAATCTTTTATTCAAAAAAAAACTCAATATCCTCTAATGTAAAAGATTGTTTCAAAGGGTTTAAAATGATCTGAACTTTTTATGACCTTGGTTTTTCTTTAATAATTCTTTTAGCTATCCAATAATATGTGTATTTTTAGGATGAAATTGTTGTTAAAACAATGTAAAATAGCAACCAATATGGTCTCAATATTAATTATCGATGATGAAGAAGATATCTGCGATATCTTAAAATACAATCTGGAAAAAGAAGGTTTTCTTGTTGACGTGGCTACAAATGGTGAAACCGGATTGGCTAAAATCAAGGCAACCAAACCCGATTTGGTCATATTGGATGTCATGATGCCTGGAATGGATGGTATAGAGGTCTGTGAATTAATTCGCAGTTCACCCGAACTTGACCAGATAATCGTTTGTTTATTGACTGCTAGAAATGAAGATTACAGTCAAATTGCCGGTTTAGATTCTGGAGCTGATGATTATGTTGCCAAACCTGTAAAGCCAAAAGTTCTCATTAGTCGTATAAATGCTTTATTAAGAAGAAAAGAAAAAGTTTCGTCTGAAAAGGTACTATCGAATGATCTTGTAATCAATAGAGAAAAATACATTGTTGAGAAGGATGGGAAAATATTACATCTTCCAAGAAAAGAATTCGAATTATTGGCCCTATTAGCATCTCGTCCTCATACAGTTTTTGAAAGAGATGTAATTCTCGAATCAGTTTGGGGTACCGATATCGTTGTAGGTGATAGAACGATTGATGTCCATGTAAGAAAATTGCGTGAAAAACTAGGTGGAAATTACATTACAACTGTTAAAGGAGTCGGTTATAAATTTTCAAATCCTGAAGAATAGACCTTATTCTATATTGTCCCTACATTACCAGTTTTCAAATTTAACAGACATTTTCACAATGTTAATTAATTGTTAATAGACTTAACATTAAGTTAAGCTACGTTTTACAATTACCAACATCCTATTAAAAAACTACTTTTCAAAAGATTACTACCAAAACGATTAAGTAACAAACTATTTTCTTCATTATAAAACAACTTTAAAATAATTCACGAACGATCTTTTCTCAGCGATTTATTACCTCAACGTTAAAACATAACTTATTATTAAATTAATAATGGGGTAACTTTGTCTTAAATACATATCCCGTCCTTTGCACCAAATTTAAATTCTCATGAAAAAATTATTGGTTCTAATTGTATGTTTTTTTATCCAAAACGGATTCTCTCAATCGACAACCAAAACAGGAACTATTGAAGGAAAAGTTGTAGACGAAAGTACAGGTGAACTTCTATATGACATCAAGGTAAGTCTTGATGGAACAGAAATCAAAACAAAAACTGATTTTGATGGAAAATATGTGTTAAAAGGCATCCCTTATGGAACTTATACTGTAAAAGTAAGATCATCCACACACACCGATAAAGACATTTCAGGTGTCGAAGTAAAATCTGAAGAATTGATTTATTTAGATATTACTGTAGAACCTGTAACGGCAGAAATCAAGGAAATTGTTGTAAAACACACCAAAAATAAAGGCGACGATGTAGGTACACTGGCTACGAAAAAAGCAAGTGCGAACAGTACAGATGTAATATCAGCTCAAACCATTGCAAGAACCCCTGACAGAACTACAAGTGACGTGTTGAAAAGAGTAAGTGGTGCGAGTATTCAGGACAATAAATTTGCGATTATCCGCGGATTAAATGATCGTTACAATGCAGCCTACTTGAATGATGGTCCTCTTCCAAGTTCAGAATCCGATAGAAAAGCATTTTCATTCGACATCTTTCCTGCCAACATGTTAGACAATATCACAATTGTAAAAACAGCTACTCCCGATTTACCAGCAGAGTTCGCTGGAGGAATTATTCAAATCAATACAAAAGGAATTCCTTCCAAAAATTTTCAATCTCTGATGATTGGTGGTGGATACAATACTATTACAACTTTTCAAGACAGAGTGGATTATCAAGGTGGAAAATGGGACTGGATAGGGATCGATGACGGATCTAGAGGTCTATCATCAGCAATCCCTTCGAAACAAAACTATCCTCTCAATATTCATGACCAAGCAAGTCTTGCAAAACAATTTAACACCAATTGGGGAATGCAGAATAAAACATTCATGCCTAACCTAAATTTACAATACAGTTTGGGGCAAAGCGGTAAAATCTTCGGAAAAGAAGTTGGATTTGTAGCTGCATTAACTTACAACCGAACCAACAATTACAACCAAACGATTCGAAGAAGTTACACGAACAATTCATCTGGAACCAGCCAAATTGAATTTGATTATTTAGATAAAGTATATTCAACACAATTGCTAGCTGGAGCTATGGCAAACTTCTCTATCAAATTGAATCAAAACAATAAAATCGGATTCAAAAATTTGTACAGTATAAATTCCGATGATCGTGTCATCGCAAGAAGTGGAGAAGTAAACCCATTGGAAAGCAATCCGACCCTATTGAAATCAAATGCCTTATGGTTCACCAGTAACAATATCTATTCCGGTCAATTGAACGGTGAACATACATTGAAAAACGATCGTTTTAAAATTCACTGGGTTGGATCCTACAGTAATATTCAACGAACGATTCCTGGTTTGAAAAGATCTATTTATACACGTTCGAAATACATCACTGATCCATCTGATCCGAATCCAATGGACACAGTTTATACTGCAAATATTGCTTATTCAAACGTAGGTCCTGATTATGGTGGTGGAATGTTCTCTTCTACCAATAAAGAACAAATTGCCAGTATAAAAGGTGATATAAGTTACCATTTTAAGAAATTATTTGGAGTGAAAAGTGAAATGAAGCTTGGAGGTTTATACCAAAAAAGAGACAGATCTTTTGAAGCCAGACAGTTGGGATATACTAAATATGGAATTCAAGGAGGAAATATTGCTTTCAAAGATTCCCTTTTATACTTAAATGAAAACAGCATCTTCGCTCCCCAAAACATGGGACTGATCCAGCCAGGTGTTGGTGGATTCAAATTAACTGATGGTTCAAAATATTCAGATGCTTACACTGCAAATTCAAGTATTACAGCAGGATACGCGATGATGGACAACAAAATCCATAAAGATTTCAGAGTGGTTTGGGGAGCTCGAGCTGAATATTTTACTCAAAATCTGAATGCACTACGATCTGATAAAAGTCCTCTAAATATCGCAGTAAAAAAATTAGATATTCTCCCTTCCTTGAATGCTATTTATTCACTGAGTAAAAAACAAAACTTACGCTTCTCTTTCTCACAAACACTAAACAGACCGGAATTCCGTGAGTTGGCACCATTCGCATTCTATGATTTCAATACACAATTTGTACTTTCAGGAAACGAAAATTTAAAGCGAGCTAAAATTTCTAATCTAGATTTGCGTTATGAGGTTTATCCAGGTAAAGGACAATTAATTTCCGGAACATTCTTCTACAAAAACTTTGAAAATCCGATTGAGCAAATTGCTCGTGCTGATGTTTCCAATGAGATTACTTATCAAAATGTACCAAAAGCAACAAACTATGGAGTTGAATTGGAAGTTAGATCCATTATCGGTTCGTTATTTAAATCTGATTCAGCTTCAATACTGAACAATTTCACATTTTATACAAATATTGCAGTAATTCGTTCTGTTGTCGATGTTTCTCAAATAGTTGGTTCTCCCTACACGCATCGACCACTTCAAGGACAATCTCCTTATGTATTCAATGCAGGTTTAACTTATTTCGATGACGTTACAAATATGTCATTCTCAGCAAATGTCAACCGTGTGGGTAATCGTATTTACATTTTAGGATCAACATCTCAACCTGATATTTGGGAAAAAAGCAGAACATTCCTAGATTTTCAGGCATCAAAATCATTCTGGAAAAATAAAGTAGAAGTAAAATTGAATTTCCAAAATATTTTTGCTCAAAATCAAATCTTTTACCAAAACAATTTCAATATAGACCCTACAGTTAACAAAGGTCAGCAGATCATGAACTCAATATTAACAGGTGATAAATTAAATCGTAATACATACAATAGTAAAACAGACGACTTAATATGGTCTACAAAATTTGGTCGAGTTATTTCAGCAACAGTAACCATTAAGTTATAAGAGATTTCTAGTTAATCAACCTATATAAGTATTAAAACGTGAGCTAGCTGGCTCACGTTTTTTTTGTTTGAACATTAACTTAATTGAATCATTTCTTAATATTAAGTTAATCATTTGTTCTCCATATGTTAGCCTCAACTTAACCGGTTAATTACAATGATACCTGAAATTTGCACTGTTCAATTTAATAGTTTAAAAGTTAACAATGATGAAAATGAGAAAAATTTATTTAACCGCAATTATTGCTGCTTTATGCAATGTTGTAATGAGTCAGGGATTTTTTGTTCCGACCAACTACAGAGGAGCTTTTGATCCTACACAACCACAATGGACAGATACTTGGACCAACTGGGATCCACAAAACGCAGTATACCCAACTGCTACAGTAACTGTTTCAACCAGTATCACGGTAAATACAACATGGACAGCTAACAATACTTATTTGTTATCTGGTCAAATATATGTTAAAAATGGAGCTACCTTAACAATTGAACCAGGTACAGTTATCTTAGGAGATAAAGCTTCAACAGGAGCTGGTTTATTCGTTACACAAGGTTCCAAATTAATGGCTGAAGGTACAGTAAACAATCCTATCATCTTCAGTTCTAACCAAGCACCTGGTTCACGTGCAATCGGAGACTGGGGTGGAGTTATTTTATTAGGAAGAGCTAGTAATAACAATCCAGGTGGAATTGCAAACATAGAGGGTATTGCTCCAATCCCAGATACACAATACGGAGGTGGTACAAACCCGGATGATGCTGACAATTCAGGAAGTTTAAAATATGTTCGTATCGAGTTTGGGGGTTATGTTTATGCTCCAAACAAAGAAATTAACGGTTTAACATTTGGTGCAGTAGGAAGTGGTACAAAAATTGATTTTATTCAAGTATCTTTCTCTAATGATGATGCTTACGAATGGTTTGGTGGATCTGTAAATTGTAGACACCTTGTTGCTTACAGAAACTTAGATGACGAATTTGATACAGATAACGGTTTCCACGGTCAATGCCAATTCTTATTATCAGTAAGAGACCCATTAATTGCAGATAATCCTGCTATCTCAACTTCAGAAGGGTTTGAATCAGATAACGATCCTACTGGTGACAATGCATTACCACAAACCACTGCAATTTTCTCAAATGTAACTTTTGTTGGTCCTTTAAGAGGTAACCCGGGAGCTACTGTAGCTGTTGGTTACAGAAGAGGAGCTAGAATCAGAAGAAATTCTTGTTTAAAAGCTTACAACTGTGTTTGGATTGACGATCTTAGAGGAATACACATCGATGGAACTTCTTGTGAAATTGATGCGACAAATGGAACACCATTAGCAGCAGTTAGTGTGTCAAACGGTGTAAACCCAAATCCAACTTTTGGAGTTATCAAATACAAAAACAATTTAATAGCAGGTTACCAACCAGGAAAATCAACTGAGGTTAATGCTGGAAGCACATTCGATGCAAAAACATGGTTTGGAGCTAACTCTAACGATTCATTGGCTTCTTCAGCTGGAATTCTAGTAAACCCTTATGGTGATGGTAGTGATTTCATGACTAACTTGGACTTTAGACCAGCAGTTTCTTCTCCTGCATTATCTAACTATTCTTACATTGATTCTGCATTTGCACCAGTTGTATTATTTGCACCAACTGCAACAACAAATGTATCGTATTGTGTAGGAGCAACTGCAACCGCACTTTCTGCAACTGCTCACAATGGAAATACTTTAGCTTGGTATACAGTTGCAACAGGTGGAACACCACTTACAAACATCCCAACACCATCAACTGCTGCTGCGGGAACATTCACTTATTATGTTGCTCAAGTAGGAGTTCAAAACATCGAAGGTCCAAGAACTGCAATTACAGTAACTGTTCACAGTAATCCAACTGCACCGGTTGTTACTCCTTCTGGATCTACATCATTCTGTACTGGAAGTACAATTACTTTAACTTCTAGTCAAACTACAGGTATTGTTTGGAATAATACGAACAACAGCACAACAGCTTCAATCGTAGTTGGAACAACAGGAGACTACACTGTAAATTACACAGATAACAATGGATGTACAGCAACTTCATTACCATTATCAGTTAACGTAAGTTCAACTCCAATCCCAACTGTTACTGCTTCAGGCCCATTGTCTTTCTGTCAAGGTGATTCAGTAGTTCTTACTTCTTCTGCAGGTGATACTTATTCTTGGAGTAACTCAGCTACTACAGCATCTATCACAGTTCATACAGCAGGTACTTACCATGTTACTACAACAAATGCTGATGCATGTCAAGGTGTTGGTCAATCAGCTAACATAGTTGTAACGGTTAATCCTAATCCAACTGCTCACGGAGCATTCACATCTTCAGGTGATGTTGTAACTTTCTCTTCAACTGGATCTACTGGAGCAACTTCTTACTCTTGGGATTTCGGTGACGGAAACAATTCTTCACAAGCAAATCCAGTTCACGCTTACGTTGGAAACGGTTCTTATGATGTTGTTGTAACTGCTAGCAATGGTAACTGTACGGATACATTTGCATTGACAGTGGTTATCAGCGTTGGATTAGAAGAAATGAGCACATTCGAACACGTTGGACTTTACCCTAACCCAGTTAAGGAAGAAGCTACATTATTGCTACAAATGAATGACAATGCAACGGTTGACGTTGTTGTATATGACATGTCAGGAAAAATTGTTGCGAATGTATACAACGGAGCTATCAATGCAGGTTCAACTGAATTGAAAATCAATACAACAGATCTTTCTAATGGATTGTACTATACTCGTATCAGTACTGGAAACTCTGTTAAAACGATAAAAATGACTGTTTCTAAGTAATAGAAATAAAACTAGTAATTTGAAGAAGAGGCTGCCAATTATGGCAGCCTTTTTTTGTTGACAAACAATGCCTGACCAATAAATGATGTTATTTTATTGTTAACAAAACTATCCTAATATTTAATATAACGGTAAAAATCACATAAGACTCGACCCGCATCGTTGTGGTAACTTTGGACTATAAAATTTCATTTACAAAGCTTATGAAGGCTGTTTCTAAAGGGCACACAATCTTACTTGTTGACGACGAACAAGACATCTTGGAATTTTTGTCCTATAATCTTTCCAAAGAAGGATATAAAGTATACACAGCATCGAATGGTGAAGAAGGCGTTAAATTGGCAAAACAATTGAATCCATCCTTGATTATTCTTGATATCATGATGCCTGTAATGGATGGAATTGAAACGTGTCAAATGATCCGTAAAGATTTACAAATCGTTCAACCATTGATCGCATTTTTGACATCCCGTTCAGAAGATTACTCTCAAGTTGCCGGTTTCGAAGCTGGAGCTGATGATTATATTACCAAACCTGTACGTCCAAGATTATTGGTCAGCAAGGTTGAATCGCTTCTCAGAAGATTAAACAGAGGAACCGAATCACCAAAAATGGATACTTCCCTAATCAAAATAAATAGAGATAAGTTTATCGTGGAAGTAAATGATAAAAAAGTGATTCTCCCTAAAAAAGAATTTGAATTACTTGAATTACTAGCAAGCAGACCTGGTAACGTATACACACGCGAGCAGATTCTATCAATGGTTTGGGGAAATGAATCCATTGTTGGCGAAAGAACGATTGATGTTCACATCAGAAAATTACGTGAAAAACTTGGAAATGATTATATTCGTACAATTAAAGGTGTCGGATATACATTCAGTGAAGTTTGAAAAATAAAAGACCAATATTTTTATTATTAATTGGAAGTCTGATAGTATCCGTACTGTTGGTTTTCAGTTTGATCGCAATTCACTTTTTTGTAAAAGAACTTTCCATTTGGATTATTATTGGTATCCCCTTAATTACAGGTCTATTTACCTATACTGTCTTTCATTACTTCATCAATATATTCTTAAATGATCGGTTGAGAATTATTTATAGATCGATCCGCAAAGGAAAAATCACCAAGGAAAACATGATCAATGTAAAACTTTCTGACGATGTAATTGGAAAAGTTGAAAAGGAAGCCAACGAATGGGCTGAAGACCGCAACAAAGAGATTTCAAAGTTAAAAGAACAAGAAGAGTTCAGAAGAGAGTTTCTTGGAAACTTAGCTCACGAATTAAAAACACCCGTTTTCTCAATACAAGGCTACATTTTAACCTTACTTGAT
>CAIUKX010000013.1 GCA_903899795.1 uncultured Flavobacteriales bacterium | reverse complement strand
TGCAATTGTACGTGTACGCGCATTTGTTTCCTGCGAATGACTCGCAAAGGATAAAAACAGAAACGCTATACAAAGGTATCTATGCAGCCAATTCATTGTTTAACAAATATACAACGTCTAAATATAGAAAAAGGTATAGACCATTAGAAATTCAGTTCTGAGTCTAAGTAGCGAGGGCTAAAATTTAGATTCATTACAGAACTGTATCTCAATCCATTTTTTTCCTTGTTAATTTTTTGTAAAAAAATAACATTCAGTGGGTTATAAAGTTAAAAAACGGTTAATGAGTTTCTAAAATTTTCATCTTCGGTTTATTTACGATTCTTTTGAAACAACCAATTAAAACTAAATGTCATGAAAAATCGATTCACATACGCCGTACTGTTTGGAGGATTAATGTTACTTGCTCAAAGCTGTGTAGTACTTCAACCAAATGAATTGGGAGTTAAACAAAAAATGGGAAGAATGACTGACGAAATACTGCAACCCGGACCACATGGTTATTCCCCGTTCACAACAAAAATTTACGTGTACGATTGTAAGATTCAGGATATCGTGGAAAAATCAAATTTTGCGACTCACGATGGTTTGGAAGTATCGGCCACCATGAATTTACTGTATCATATCAACAAAGATTCGATCCAATTTATCTACAAGAATTTGGACACTGATTTCCATGAAAAATATGTAGGGAATTTATTCCGGTCTGTGATCCGTGAGGAGATCGTAACATACAGTGCTAAAGATGTTGTGAATAAGGTAGAAGTTTTACAAGATAGTATCACGATTATTTTACGGCCATTGTTGCAGCAATATGGTTTTGTGATCGATAAAACAATTATCAGTGACATCGATTTGCCGGATGAAATCAACAAAGCGATTAAGGACAAAGTAAAATCAGAACAACAATTGAAACAGCGTCAGGTCGAAATTGAAATTGAACGTCAGAATATTTTGTTCGATAACGAGAAAAATAAAACCAAAACAACGAATCAGATTGCTGTAGCAAAACAAGAAGCTGAGTTTGATGCAGAAAAAGCCAGAATACAGGCAGACTCAAGATTACAAGTAGCTCAAAAAGAAACTGAAATCACTTTAGTTCACCAAAAAGCCGAATCCGAACGTTTGCTCATCGAGTCAAAAGCGAAGGCAGAATCGCAAAAAATGTTGAATGCCTCACTGACCAAAGAGCAGATCCAATTGAAACAGATTGAAGCAACGGAACATCTGGCAGCTTCACCGAATACTAAGCTCATCATCACCGATGGAAAATCGAAATTGATGTTCAAGGAAGATAAGTAACGATCACCACCCGATCAAAAAGCCCCAAGTCGTCTTTTACAAAGAAGTCTGGGGTTTTTTCAGTTGGAAAGTTTCCACTTTTTAAATCAAAAAGAGCTTCTTACTCAAAAGAAGTTCTTAACTTTGCATCACTGTTACAGTTCGCTACTCCTGCCGCCGTCTGATGAAGAAATAATTCTCCGTACGGTTCAACTCACTAAATTGCTGTAATTGTTACTGTTTAAAAAGGATGAAAGCGGATGGTTTGCAAAATGAAAAAAGTAGGGTGGTTTTTACTTTTGGTTCTTGTTTTCAAAGGTTCGTACGTTTTTGCTCAATTCCAGCAACACGATGATTCAGGAGAATACAGCCTTCTATAGGTCTTTCTTATTTATCTGTAAACCATTATTCAAAGGATTTTACCCTGCACAAAAGTTGTCCTGGATTAGTGTATAATGTTCGTGCTGATGTTAAATTAGGTT
The DNA here is from genome assembly GCA_903899795.1 of uncultured Flavobacteriales bacterium. Taxonomy (GTDB): domain Bacteria; phylum Bacteroidota; class Bacteroidia; order Flavobacteriales_D; family Crocinitomicaceae; genus CAIUKX01. Next base: position 482 of record CAIUKX010000013.1, on the reverse strand, counting down.
ACCATTCTTCCATAGGTATTTCAATCTACCCTACAATTGGATATGCTCTCAAGACTAAAGTGAAAATGGATCAGCACTATACAATCATGCAGGCAAACTCATCTGCGCTACCATTTTGTTTTGAAATTCCTTTACTTGTTCAATACAATTCCGGTAATCATTCTACACGGTTTACACGTTATAAATTTGGAAGCTTCATAGGTGTCGGAGGTAGCTACAGCTATTACCCGAGTACTAAATTAACATTCGATGCACATAAAACAGGTACCTTTTCGGTAGCAACGTATCTCAGTCTTTGTGTCACGGCCGGGGTAAAATTCAAGGTCAAAAAACAATCCTATGGTATCAAAGTGCACTACAATAGACCTTTTGGTTTGCCATACAAAGAATTTGCTGCCAATTTTGGAATTTCATTCCTATATAATTTTACAAAACATTCTAGATTCGAATAAAAATCAGGGTAAATCATCATTCTCCTTCTC
>CAIUKX010000012.1 GCA_903899795.1 uncultured Flavobacteriales bacterium | reverse complement strand
GGAAGTTATACATTGACTTATTCTTATACAGATCCGATCACGCTTTGTGTCAATCACGATTCATTGGTCGCAACAGTTCATCCTTTACCGACTGTCAATTTCACCTATAGCTCTATTATTTGTCAAGGTACCAGTCAAACCTACACAAATACATCAATAAATGGCGGAATTTCATCGTGGAATTTTGGAAACGGATTTACGTCTACGGTTTCAAGCCCTTCCTACATCTACCCTGCCATTGGATTCTATACAATCACATTGACCGAAACTTCAGCTTTTGGATGTATCGATTCCTTAAGTCAACCAATCGAAGTTCGTGAACCGCCTGTTGCAATTTTCACCCTTTCAGCAGATTCGCTTTGTGGACCTGCCACTATCAGTTTTACCAATTCCTCTACAGGTCCTGCCAATACCTATTTATGGGATTTCGGAAATGGAACAACGAGTACATTACAATCTCCTCCCCCAGTTGTTTACCAACAAGGCGTACTTGCCGATACAATATATATTGTGACATTGGCAGTTACCAATTTCTGTGGAACTGTTTCTCATTCTGACACGGTAAAAGTTATGCCTAAACCTGTAGCTGTTTTTGGAACGGATTTCAACAGTGGATGTTCACCTTTTACGGTCAATATTGCAGATAATAGTTTGGGATTACCAGATGGTTATAGCTGGAATTTTGGAGATGGAACAACTTCCACCAATCCTGATTCATTGTTACAACATACATTTACCACAGGAACTACGCCAACTACATACACCCTCCCAATACCGTCAATGCTTTCTTTAATACAAGTGTAACTTCGGGTTGCGGTCCTTTAACTGTAGATTTCACTCAATTCTCAACAGGTGGAATGTTTTTCAGTTGGAATTTTGGTGACGGGAATACCTCAGTTGTTCAAAATCCTACGCACATCTTTAGTAATTCAGGAACTTACATTGTCTCTCTTTATGTAAATGATGGATGTAGTTACGATACGACATCTGTTACCATCACTGTTTTTCCTTCACCAGTTGTCAATTTCTCAGTTACACCAGATTCAATTTGTGTGAATTATCCTTTTACATTTACGAATTTATCCAGTGGATTGGCCGGATGCAACTGGAATTTCGGAGATGGAAACACATCAACCAATAATAATCCTACACATGCATACGGATCAGCCGGTGTTTATACGGTTACTCTCACAGGAACAGCTCAAACAACCGGTTGCATCGTTTCGAAGGTCAGAACTGTAACTGTTGAATCCAATCCAACCGCATCCTATACATATACACCTACGAATGGCTGTGTTCAATTGTTGGTTAATTTCACCAATACAAGTAACAATAGTAGTTTTCAAACCTGGGATTTCGGAGATGGAAATACTTCCGGACTTGTAAACCCATCCCACACCTATCAAAATGCAGGAACTTATTCGATACAGCTGGTCATTGAAAACGCCAGTGGCTGTAAGGATTCAATTACTCATATCGTTACTGTTCATCCGCTTCCAGTTGCAGATTTCACCATCACGCCGTCGAACGCTTGTATTTCTCCTATATTGGTTGCTAGAACAAATAATTCGAGCGGAGCAGTTAGTTACAGCTGGAATTTTGGAAATAATTTCACATCGACGGCCAACAATCCCACCTCGATGTATAACAACCCCGGAACTTATCCGATTCAATTGACAGCAACAAGTATGTACGGATGTTCTGATTCGAAAACAGTTACATTTACAGTTTATCCCACGTTAACCATCAGTTATGCTTTGATTCCTGATACAGCTTGTCAAGGACAAAGTTTATTGTTTCAATCAAACAATTCATTTGCTGACTCCATCATTTGGAATTTTGGAAATGGTGACCAACTGACAGGAAACAATGTCACTTATTCATATCCAAACCCTGGAACCTATCCGCTTGAAGCTATTGCGTAAGGAGTAGCTGGCTGTACAGACACTACAGCAATTATTCCTATCACTATTCTTCCAAGTCCAACGGCTGATTTCACGGCACTTAACATTCAAGTTGACAATGTTCCTAATGGAACAATAGCCTACACAAATACATCTCAAGGAGCGATCTCTTACCTTTGGGAATTTGGAGATGGTGATACTTCAACCTTAACCGATCCAGTTCATGAATTCGATTATAGCGGTGAAACGACAACCACCTTATATGCTACGAACTCTTTTGGATGTATAGATACTAGTATTCAACAAATTGAAATTGAATTTTATCATGGACTCTTTATCCCTTCTGCGATTTACCCAGGACATTCCGACTTTCAAGTAGCGAATTTTATCCCGAAAGGAGTGGGAATAAAACAATTTGAGATATTGATCTACGACGATTGGGGGAATTTAATGTGGCAATCTACTGCATTGGATGAAAACGGCCGTCCGACTGAATACTGGAACGGAATCTACAATGGAAAACCTGTTCAGCAAGATGCCTATGTATGGAAAGCTTCAGCTGTTTTCAAAGACGATAGCGTTTGGCTTGGAAACAAATATGGTAAAGACAAATACAAACGTTCTGGATCTGTGACTGTAATTCGATGATGGGAATAAAAAATATAGCGAGGTTCACCCTCTTCATCGGAATCTATTGTGTTTCAAGTCTGAAAAGCTTAGGACAGGATACTAACTTTTCACAATTTTACAACAACCCTACCTATTACAATCCCGCTATGAATGCCATTGGAAATGGATTCACCATACGAACCAACGGAAGAAGTTTATGGTCCCCGATTCCCGGAAGATTCAACACTTTTACAGCTTCTATCGAAATGGAAGCTATCAATAAAACCAGTTTCGGAGCACTTGGCTTTAGTGATGTGGCCGGACAAGCTTTATTACGAACCAATGGAGGATATTTGTATTACACCTACCGCCCGATTGAAACCAAAAACTTCATTCTACAAGCTGGATTATCAGGTGGTTTCATCAATAAAACACTCGATATCAGTAAACTCGTTTTTTCTGATCAATTGGATGAAGTTTATGGTAATGTAAAAACATCTGCTTATAATATTCCAAATAATTCGACGCTTTATCCCGATTTCAGTAACGGAATTGCGCTTCGTTATAATAAAATTAGTAACCGGCAAATGCTTTATCAAAAGATGATGTGCACCTTTGGTGTCGGACTTCATCATCTGACAAAACCAAAAGATGCATTCATCAATGACAACTCGCGACTCCCAATGAAACTTGTTGTTCACGGAAACTTGAATATTCTCATCAATCACTTGATTTATGCACCTGGATTTATATTCGAACATCAAAATCAATTTCAAACCTTTACCATCGGCGCCAGTATCGTCAACAAACCTTTTACTTTCGGATTATGGTACAGGAACAGGAGCGCAAAAACCTCGTTAACACAATTTGATTCATTTATTGTTTCAACCGGAATTCTTGTACCTATGAAAAAAGCTTCTGACTTGCGAATTACCTACAGTTACGACATGACTATTTCACGTTTGAAAACCGCATCATATGGTTCAAGTGAAATCAGTTTAATTTTCGATTTTGACAACCGCATGCTTTTCAAAGGAATCCAGCGAAAAAATAAAAACAAGAAAATGTATCAATGCCCACAGGACTTCAATGGATTATAATTTTCTTACTTTCTATTAGAGAATGATTCAACAAAATAGGACCTCTTTCATTTAAATAACGTGAGATGTTTGTGCTTTTCTTAAATTTGTTCGATTTCACGTGTATTCCCCTTGACAAAAAAGAAACATATTCTCGTATTGAGTTCTTGGTATCCAAGTCGAACTGCTCCTTTTGTTGGGAATTTTGTCAAACGACAAGCTTTACTTTTTGCCAAAGAATATAATATCACCGTTCTTTTCACAAAAGCCGACGCTTCGCTTCAATCCATTGAAATTATTGAAACTACAGCAGAAAATTTCACTGAAATAATCATTTATCATCCTGCCGGAAAATCGATTTTCCAAAAGATTTCAACACAAAAAAAGGCATTTAAAGAAGGATTGAAACGTATTCAAAACGTCGATCTGATTCAAGGACACGTTATGCTTCCTAAAGGTTGGCAATTTATTACTGCCAAAAACTACTTTCAATGCCCATTGCTCGTGACAGAACATGGATCTTATTTCCGACCAGAAGCCAAGAAAAATCGAACTTTTATTGAAAAAATGATTCTTCGGAAAGTCAAAAAACAAATTGATCTGCTGACGTGTGTTTCCGATTTTTTCAGAAAAGACCTACAGGTTGATTTTCCAAACTTCGACATACAATTGCTCCCAAATGCAGTCAACACTTCTTTTTTTATTCCTAAAACCAAGGAAAAAAATAGTCAAAAAGAATTTCTACATATTTCAACCTTAGACGAAAAATTAAAAAATCCAAAAGGAATTTTTGATGCATGTTCGCTACTCATCAATACAGGTAATACCAATTTCCAATTGACCGTCGTCTGCGATGAAAATTATGATCAATGGATCAATTATACAGAAAAATTAGGAATCAGTTCTTATGTAACATTCTACGGGGCTAAAACTTCTGAAGAACTGCTTTCCTTGTATCAAAATTCCGATGCTTTTATTTTATTTTCGAATTACGAAACATTTTCCATTGTATTAGTAGAATCTTGGGCGTGTGGCGTTCCAACCTTGACAACCCCAGTTGGTATTGGATATGATTTACCAGATGAATTGGGAATCCAGGTAGAACGCAATTCAAGTCGAAGTCTTGCTGATGCCATGCTGACTATCATCCAAGAACAAAAAACATTCTCTCCTCAAAAATTACACGAAGCTGCAACAGTGTATTCCGAAGCCAAAATTATTTCTATTTTTGATGCTTTCGTATCCAAATTAACCCATTAGGATTTATACATTTCATGAACAAAGAACACGTACATCAAGTAGTAATTGCATATATCAACGAACGCATCAATGATTTAAAAATCATCCTTAAAGATTCCCTTGATGCAGCTTCAGAAGACACCAAAAGTTCAGCGGGCGACAAACATGAAACCTCGACTGCTATGGCTCAACTCGAGCAGGAAAAACTAACCAATCAGATCAATGATTTCATGGGATTGAAAGCAATTCTAAAAACAATTAATCCTGCACGTGAACACTCAAAGGTGGATATAGGAAGTTTGGTTGAAACTAACAACGGCTGGTATTATTTTTCCGTTGGACTAGGGGCTGTAAAATTCGAAAACATCAGCGTATTCTGTATGACTCTACAAGCGCCGATCGGTAAATTACTGGAAGGTAAAAAAGTTGGAGATAGTATTGAATTTAACGGGAAAACGACAATTATTCAACATCTTTATTGATGTCAAAAACAAATATCTAGACGTTTTCATCACGCATTTTTTTGAATAATGAAGGCGTTAATCCGGTTATTTTCTTGAAACTGGAATTAAATGACGAAATTGAGGTATAACCTACTGTTCTAGCAATTCCTTCGATACTGAAATGGTCAAATTCTGAACTTGCCAACATCTTTCTGGCGGCATTGATTCTTATCTCGTTAATCCAAACACTGTAACTTTCCTTGTAATAATTATTAATTGCATCTGACAAATAAGTTCTATTAGTATTCAACTTTTTTGCAAGTCGATCTATGGTTAAATTCGAGTTCTGGTATATCTTTTTATCAAAAATCTGCTTTTCAAGATCTAAAATCAATTCGTGATTAATATCTTTTTTCTCAATGATCACATTTTCTTTAATTCTTGGAGTTTCGGTAGTCGCTAAAAGTGTATTTTGCTTGACTAACACCCTATTTTTAGATCGAATGGTAAACCATTGAATGGAAATAAATAAAAATGCCAGACTGATAATACTCAACGAAATGATTAAAATACGTTGTTGTTTCAATCGAATTTCAGCAACTTTACGAACCCTGATTTTCGCTTCCTTTTCTTGCTGAATTTTTAACCTGAGTCCATACACAGCAACAGTTTCACGCAATTTACCCAATGCGACCCTTTCTTCCAACTGATCAACTTCAGTTAACAAAGCGCATGCTTTCTGAAACTCCTTCTTCTTCAAATAAAAGTCACTTTGCTGTAAAGCAATGCTTTTTTGCAGATCCAACATCTTGTATTTTACAGCAATATTCTTTACTTCCTGCATAACTTCAAAGGCTTTTTCAAAATTACCTTCGGTTTGATAAATAGACGACAAAACAGAGAGAATCCGACAATGGTCAATGTAATTTTTATCATTGGAAGATTCATAGTGTTTTTCAGCTTCCACGTAATACT
>CAIUKX010000011.1 GCA_903899795.1 uncultured Flavobacteriales bacterium | reverse complement strand
GGGAAGCAAATTCATTCCATGCTTCAATAGGAGCAATAAAATATTTATCAAACGAATCTTTTAAAGTTTTAGCAAGCATTTTAAATAGGTTTATTTTTTGATTAGCAACATTCGCTTAATTCCAATATTGATGAGAAGCGAAAAAGAGTCATCCATAAAAGTATAACTATTTCCCCAGTGATAGTGAGGTGGTTTGAAATGTGTTTTAACAGTCTGATCATAGGTTATGGTTTATCCCGTCCGACAAATCGTTCTTTACCTTGTAAAAAGTTAATGGCTCTTACAATATTTTTTTCAAGAGTTTGTTCAGTCTTGAGATTGGCCAAATACCTAATGATTTCTAGTTTTTTGGAAGGAGATAAGTTTTCAAAAACTTGTTTAGCATTCGTATTTGCTTCCAAAGCGAGAATAAATTTTTCGGGTGGTGTAATTGCTCTGCTTTCGGGATCAAATTGGAGGGATATTTCAATGACTTCTCCAATTCGTTTAGGTGAATTTTTGAGCATGGTCGTATTGATATAAAGTCGCCAATGACCACTGTATTTCAATAATGTTTGTTTGTAGGGTTTGCTATTAATCGTTCCATGGATGGGAATAGTACCCTTGCTTTTTCCTGCTTGATTGAAAATCTCCTGAAGAATATCATCAGGAACAAAAACGAATGGATTCACTCCGATGATTTCAATGTTGGCTTTAAATTGATGCATTGTTTTTTTGTCCTACCTCTTGAGTAAAGTTATCAAATTTCCGTTGAAATCACTGGTTTGATTTCCGAGTTTCGAGAAAAATTCTTTGTCAAACGTTTCAACTGCTACGACAGCTTTCTTGATCGTTTTTTTTCCTTCCTCAGTTAATCCGACTGTTTTAGCACGAGTATCGGTGAGGTGCTCTTGTCGTTGTATTAATCCTTTTTGTTGTAAGGTTCTTAATACCGTTGAAGTTGTCATGGGGTCAATTTTCGTATGGTTCGATAATACAATCTGAGTTACTTCCTGCTTGTGAAGTGTTAGCCAATAAATACTGGCTAACAAAACAAATTGTGAATGAGTGATTCCATACTGTTCCAGTGCTTTTTTAATTTCTCTTTGCCAGAGGTTTGTTACCTGCCACAGCAAGAAACCTGAACTTTCCTCAGCTTTTTCTACACTAAATGGATTGTCATTGGGTGTCATAATTTTGAAGCTGCTTTAATTTGATCCTGCATATCTGTCGGCAAACCGTCAACAATTTTTTGAGCGACGATCTTAATCCAAAGAAAACTTAAGACACCTTGAACTTTCATGGTTGTTGTAATTTTAAGTCCATCTTGTGTCTCTTCAAAAGTATGTTCTCCGTACATTTTTGCTAGCGGAAATTTCGTGTAATTCGTAAAAGTATGATTTTCTACTGCATCTACAATTCCGATTTTTAATTTAGGACCTCCTTTGGGTTGAAACATAAAATGATTCCCTTTTTCAAATTTCCCATTTAATTCAGCAAACTCTATACTGTGATCCCAAGTATTCCAGTTGTTTACATCTGAAAATAGTTTCCACATTTGTTCTTTAGTAACTTCTTTTGTTACGATTGAGTGAGATTTTGTCCACATACGATTATTTATTAATATATATTATATGTGTAAATATAATATGTGCACTTATAATATGCAAATTTATTTTTTAAAAAGAGATGATCTTTTATTATTTTAAACTAAGCTAATTGAATTTAAAGGAGGATTACTGATTGTTGTTTGGTGTACTCTCAGTGAATGAATAAGTAAATTGAATTGCCTGTAGTTCAATCGATATAGATGTTTGTTGATAAAATCGAACGGCATTATTATCGTTGGTTTCTGCTTGGACGTATGCATCTTCAAAACCATGTTCTTTACAATATTCGATTAAAAATGCAATTAGTTTTTTGCCAATTCCATTTCTTTGATAGGCATCAAGTATCGCAACGTCATAAATATAGGCTATTGGTTTTGAAGAATAATAAGGATGAAGAATATAGACGGTGAGCCCTCCGATGACTTTATTTTTGAATTTCACAGCAATTGCCATAAAATCGTCTTTATTAAGAAGATTGCTTAAGTAGTTTCGGTCCGGTATTTTGAAATTTTCCATTTCAAAAGCACTTTCAAAAACGTGTATTAATTCAGAAAAATCATCGATTTCATCAGGGGCTACTTTTTTTATTTCAATATCCATTCTCCAGATTTTTTTAATTGGATTCGGCATACTTTTTCAGCGTTGCCAATATAGGATTTTCTTCACCCTGTGGCTCTTCTTGAACAGCACCTGGTCTGTTTTCTTGGATAATTTCTAGTTTGGTTTGGTTGTTAAACGGGGTCAATACATATTTCATTTCGAAATAGTTCTCAGGTTTATCCTCAAGGTCAGGTCTGGGAGCAAAAAGACTGTATTTTATTAATTTGTCTTGCTGGATCTCTAATATTTTTCCCCATTGGAGATAGGTAACTCCTTGCCATTCGGTGCTGAATTTTATCTCACTTCCAATTTGCCAATCTGTTGTCAAATCACTGCCGAATTGCCATGCTTTAACGGCTTCTTTTTGGGTAAGTGCATTCCACACTTTTTGTAGGGTAGCGTTTATTAGTAGTGTCGAAGTATTTGTTGCCATAGTTTTTAATTAAATTAATTTGAATAATCTTTCTTTGTAAAGTTGATAACCATTTTTTCTGAAATAACGGGCAGCAACATCATTCGAACTCCAATGATCCAATTCTATTTTTTCAATGGAATGTTCTTTGGCTAAATGTTCAACTTGTTCCAATAATAATTTTCCTACTCCGCTTCGTCGATATTTTTCCAAAACAGTTAATTGGTCGATATAAATGGTTTTGAAGGAGTAATGAAAAGCATTTTCGTTGATTGCCCGGATGAAACAAAAGATGTAGCCAATAGCTGATTCGTCATTTTTTGCTAGAAAGCATTTGCAGTTTGGATCTGATAAAAAGTTTTTGAATTCTAATTCAATGGCTTCGTTATTATAGGCTTTGAATACTTCTGGATGAAGCCTTGCATGTAGATTTTGAACTTCTTCGTTCAGTTTAGAAATGATTTTGTAATCTTTAGTTTCGACAATTGAAATCATAGAATTGGTTCCTTGTTGTGAATCTGAAATTAGGAAAAACTTTTTGTAACCAAATGACAAGACAATATGTTTTTTGCAACTGTTTCGGCTTGTTGTCTAAGTTCATTGACGGCTGTTGTTTCCCAGAGCATTCCTCTTAAATTGGGTCCTATTGTAAAAAGGTTAGTGTGTAAATTCCCTTTACTGTCTTGAACCTGAAAAGTACTAGTGTCAGCATTGATTCCTAATTTTAATTTATCTTGAGAAACAATTCCTTTGAACATGCATTTTTTCAAGAAATGATCTTCCGATTGTATGAAATCCGTTTCTGGTCCTGTGCAATTAATGACTCTTGAAACAATTATTTTCTCATTTTTTTGCTGTTTTTTATTGTAGAACTCGACAGATATTTTTTGATTGTCTTCAGAAATATCGACGATTTTTCCAGCGTAAATATGCAGTTTTCGATCGATTAAGAGTTTTTGAATTTTATCGTAAACCTGGAGTGGAATTCGATGCCGAGCAACACCCCAAATGTGCCGTAAACGGTTCATGAACAATTTCTTTTCTTGAAACGACATCTGCTGCCAGATTTTTTGTGAATAAGGTCGTAATGAAGTAATAAGCGATTCTTCTGTCGAACCGTTTCGTTTTAGTATTTTTCGATGTTTATTGAAAAGTTGGACAATTTGAAGTAATGTAGTTTGATCTGAGATTTCTTCAGTGAATTTGGTGTATTGGACTACGTAACCGGGACTTGGAAGTAAATTGAAACCGTTTGGTGAAATAGAAAAAATTTCATTTTCAAAATTATGTTCAAGTAATCCCAGAACTGTATCTACCATTGTTAGACCGTTTCCAATAATGAGTATCGGAAGGCTGGAACCCATATTCGTTACAGAATTAATAGTCCATGGATTTTGAAAATAGTTTGTGCTCTTAAAAAAGTTCGTATTCCGGATTGTTGGATTTCTTGGAACTTGATTTCCATTCGCCATAATGCAGATGTCGACATGTATTTTTTCCTGATTACTTAATGTCAGGGAAGCGTTATGATCATCTACATCGAGATCAATGACAGATGAGTTGATGACTATGATGTTTGCCTTTTTAGCCTGTTCAGATTGAATTGTTTCAGACCAAATGTCGACGAGATATTGTCCGTACAATTGTCGGGGCAGAAAAGAATTTTCCAGGCTGTTTTTATCTTTGTTAGTATATTCAGATTGATTGCAAACCCATTGAAAAAAATGATCAGGTTGGTCTGAAAATGCACTCATTTTTGAAGCAGCAACATTGAGCAGATGTTGTTTTGAATAAGGATTATAGGCAATTCCTTTGTTAAACGTTTCTTGTTCATTGATGATGATAATTTCAATCGGTTCAACAAGATTCCGGATTAAGTGAATGGCTGTGAGTGTACCCGAAAAACCGGCTCCTATGATTGCTATCGATTTCATTTTAAATAGTGAATACCTTCAGTAAGAATAGGATCTTCGATTTCCTTATATTTTGTATTGGTCAAATCAATTTGAAAAGTTGGATGAAAATCTTCTCTCGGTGTACCGTTAACGTGAAAGAGTTGTTCTGTAGGAAAAGCGTACGGAATTTTTGTTCTTGACGTTTGAAATCCGCTAATGGCACCTTTCAATCCAGCCATTTGAGTTCCTACAATTTTTGCTCTTCCCAAAGCATCGAATCCGATTGTAATTCCTTCTCCCATGCTACCTGTCCAGTGGTTAACCAATATAATAATTGATTTTTCGTAAGTAAAAGGTCCGCGTGGAGATACGATTTCAAACCAGCTTCTTTTGATGTTGAATTCTTTTTCTTCGTTGGGTAATACATGCTTTTGATAAGGCATTTCGGTTTTAATAAATCGACTCATGATTCCTCTTGCTAAAATTGAGTTTCCACCGCTTGGAGTTTCTCTTAAATCAATGATCAGTCCGTTTGTATTTTTGAGTTGATCAAGTGCATTGTCGAAAAGTTGTACCACATCCGTTTCTCCCAAAGAATTATTGAATTTGATGTAGCCCATATTGTCATGTAGCTTTTTGAATTCGAGTAATGAATTGTATTTGTGAGTGTCAGTAAGGTTTCCAATTGCAGCATCTAGGTTCAGGGTAATCGTTTTGTCATTTTGTTTGACAACTAGCGTTCTTTGAGTTAAATAGGTACCAGCTAACAATTGTCTTAATGCATAATTTTTGACTTCAGTGTCGATTGTAGAAATGCATTTTCCGATCCGTTGATGGACAGCTTGTTCAATAGGGATTCCATTAATCGAGAGAATTTCCATACCGTTTTTTACACCAGCTTTTTCAGCGGAAAAACCTTTTCGGACCTCAGTTATGATTACTTTATTGTTGATCCATTCAGCCCATATATCAAGCCCTGTAGGGACAAGCCTTGTAGATGATTCCAAGTTGGTGTTGAGTGAAAAATGATTGTCGTATAATTCTTCGAGTGCATTTTCAAACACAGTGATTAATTCATTTGTGTTTTTTGCTTTTTCAGCTTGTGGGAGGTAAAGTATTTTTACTTTGTCCCAGTCAGTATACTTTTTGTCAAAGTAAGCATAATTGTCTTTTACATCGGTCCAAAATTCAAGAAAATCGTCATGAAATTGGTTTTCCTTTTTTAATGAGGTTAATGTTAGGAGTATCAGAATAAAAATGAGTGAGCTATATAAAACTTGTTTTTGCTTCATCTTGTGTAAAAGTTTATCGCTAACGTATTGGGTTCTAAATTTAGATCGTTTCTAAGTTAACAGTTGTTCAAAAAAGCCTTCGATTTGTTTTTCACGATCAATAAAATGAATCTCAAGAATCCATTCTCTTTTATTTCCATCAACATCCGGTAAAAACATATCGTTCGGATTTTCGGGGTGAACATATAGTCCGTAGTTTTTTGGTTCCAGTCGTTCATGCGGAAAATGTCCGATCAAGTGTCCGCCTAACTGCCCGCCATATTCCCAACCGTATTGTTTGGCTAATTCAATAATATAATGCCAAAATTCAGCTCCTGTAAGTTTTGTCTGTTGATTGTACCAATTTTTGGCTTCGTGCCAGGCTTGTTCAATATCATTTTTTAATTTATGCTTCAAGGGATCATTTCCCAGTACATAGGTTCTACCAAAATCGGCTTCCCATTCTTCCAATATGGGGCCAAAATCAAGAAACAGAATATCGTCTTCTTGGATTATTAAATTGGGAGGATTATCGTCGTATGGAACAAGTGTATTGATGCCGCTTCTGACGATCCGTTTGTGCCAATATTTTTTTATTCCATAAAGTTCATCTGCCAGTTTAAAGATTTCATCGTTTAATTCATTTTCTGATTTTCCTGCTTGAATAAGTTGTCGCTCTTCAATTACATTGAATTATTGTTGTGCAATATTTTCCGCTTCGATCAATTTTGATTTTGTCTCTGTCATTTGGATTGCTTTTTCTTAAGATATTCTTCCGTGAAATGAACTTTACTTTTAGGTTGATCAAATTTTTCTTTGTTGTAGTTTTTTGAATTTCCTTTAGGTATAGAAAGAGAATTCCATTGGCTGTTACAAATCATTTTTCCAATAAAAACAATTTGTCCGATGTGGTAAGGATAATGTGCCAATTGTCTGTTTAGAGCTTCAGTAACGGTATGTCCTTGATTTCGGATATAAATTATTTTTTCAAGATCTTCAGTTGTCAAGTTGTCGATGACATTAAAAAGACAAGTCCAACCTGCATTCCATTTTTCAATGAGTTCTTCTTTGGTTTTGATGTCGTTTTCAAATTCTTCATCTCTTTTTCGCCATTCCTTTTCTCCATCAGAAGTAAAAAAATCAGTCCATCTTGAAAGCATGTTTCCCCATAGGTGTTTAACGATTGTTGCTATAGAATTACTCTCTTCATTATACGCCCAGAAAAATTGTTCATCAGATAATTGAGCAAAAGTTTTTTCACCCAATTGTTTGTAGTACTCAAACTGATTTTTTACACTTTCAATGTAGTCGTTTTTCATTTTACAAATGGTTTAGTCACTTCTCTAGATACTTTCTTTTATTTTGTCCGTCCTTCAACGATTTTGTCGTACTCAAGATCGTTGGGTTCCCATAATTCAACTTTATTTCCTTCCATGTCAATGATGTGAACAAATTTACCGTATTCAAATGTTTCGATGGTATCGGTAATTGTGACCCCTTCTTTTTTGAGTTGTTCAACAAGTTCTTCCAGATTTTCAACACGATAGTTGATCATGAAATCTTTTTCAGAAGGTTGAAAGTATGTTGTAGTCTCTGGAAATGGACTCCATTGGGTAAACCCTTTTTGGGTTTCATCCGCCTCTTGCCGCCATTCAAAATTTGTTCCATACTGATCAGTGTCAAACCCCAAATGTGTTTTGTACCAATCTTTCATCTTGTCGGGCTCCTTGCATTTGAAAAAGATTCCGCCTATCCCAGTTACTTTTTTCATTTTGCGAGCAAGCTTATTTTGAATAATATCATTGAAAAAAGGTTACCTCACCAGTTGTGATGTTGTGAGATCCGGCAACAATATCAATTTGACCATTTTCAATCATTTCCTTTAAAATCGGACTTCGCTGTGTTATAGCTTTCACAGTTCGTTTTACATTGATAATGGCTACTTTTTCTACAAATTCTACATTGCTTGAAGTTCGATTGACAGTTACGGTTTGCTCAGCATCAACTGCAGGTCTTATTTTAGTCAGCAAAGATGTTAGATTCCCCATTTCAATGTGATCGCAAGCACCTTGTACAGCCCCGCAATTTGTGTGTCCTAAAACGACTATTATTTTTGACTGAGCTACTTTGCAACCAAATTCCATACTGCCTAAAATATCTTCGTTTAAAATATTTCCTGCAATCCGAATACTTAGAATGTCTCCAAGTCCTTGGTCAAAGATTAATTCCGCTGAAGTTCTGGAGTCAATACAACTCAATATTACGGCAAAAGGATGTTGTCCTTCTGAAGTATCATTTGCCTGTTGTAACAGGTTCCGGTTTACTTTCAGGTTATTTACAAACCGATGATTTCCCTCTTTTAGTAATTCTAATGCATTTTGTGGCGTAATTGCATTTCGTAGATTTTTATTCGTTGTTTCCATTGTATATTTTACCTTGACTTTCGTTTGTTGATAATAGCTTATTTTATGTTCCTTTGAATGTTTTTCAAATTCTACTTTTAGTTTCTTTCTAAATTAACAGCTCCGCAATGCTCACTTACAAGATTTTAAGTGAGAAATTGGAGTTTAGAATTCAAAATGTAAAATTACTATTTATCTTTTAACCTGAGTTCGATTCATAATTGGTACTTACATTTATTTTGTTTAGGAATTTTTGAAGACGGATTATTTGTGATAATTCAGTCTTATTTTCTATGAATAATCGCTATTTTTATCCCATGATTTCAAGCAATAAAAAAGGAGTTCAAATTCTTGTTGAACAATGTATCGCTAATGGTTTAAAGCACATCGTTTTTTCACCAGGTTCACGAAATGCACCCTTTATTGTTGCTTTTGATGAACATCCGGACGTCGATTGCCGGGTGATTCACGACGAAAGAAGTGCAGCTTTCTATGCCATGGGAATGGCGCAACAGCTCAATGAACCGGTTGGAATTATTTGTACTTCTGGTTCAGCTGCACTGAACTATTATCCTGCAGTTGCAGAGGCGTATTATCAATGTATTCCTTTGGTGGTCATTACGGCTGATCGACCGACAGAATGGGTGGATCAGGGTGATGGACAAACCATCGTTCAGCATGAAGTTTATAAAAATCACATTCGCTATTCCTGTACGCTCATGGAAGATACGGTACATGCGGATGATGCTTGGTTTATTGAACGTGAAATTGCGACTGCTTTTAATTTTGCAAATGGAAATTGGAAAGGTCCGATTCATTTGAATATGTCGTTCCGTGAACCTCTTTACGGGAAAATGGAAATTCAACCTCAGGTTGGAAAAGTAATTCAAACAGTTCGTCCGACTTTTCAGTTAAGTGAAACGCAAACAGCTGAATTGAAAGAAATTTGGAATTCATCACCGAAAAAAATGGTTGTTTGCGGACAATTACCTATTGATACAGAATTGCAGAGACAAATCATCGCTTTGGCTAAAGATTCTTCAGTAGCCATTTTGGTAGAAAACACATCTAATTTGTTAGATAACTTACTCATTCATTGTATTGATCGAACGTTGAATGCTGTTTCCGAAAGTGAGATGGAAGCATACGCTCCCGATTTATTGATTACCTTGGGTGGAGCAGTTGTATCTAAACGAATCAAAGCTTATTTGAGAAAATACAAAGCAAAACACATGTGGAAAGTTGGATTCGATTTTCCATACATGGATACTTATCAGTCACTTTCACATACTTTTGAATGCGCACCAGAGGATTTTGTTACGATTGTTAATGGATCAGAATTTTCAAAAAATGGTTCGGATTTCGGTTTAAAATGGAAGCACAAAGATCTTCAGGTTCAACAGAAATTGGCTGCTTTTTTTGAACAAATCGACTATTCTGATATTAAAGTTTTTCATTCGTTATTGAGTTATTTACCTCCAAAATCTCAACTTCACATGGCGAATAGTTCGGTGGTGAGGTATTGTCAGTTGTTCGATCCAATTCAAGGGATGCACTACTGGAGCAATCGCGGGACAAGTGGAATCGATGGAAGTACAAGTACGGCATGCGGTGCAGCAAGTGTTGATATGCCTGCATGGAACACGCTCATTACTGGTGATATTTCTTTTTTCTACGACAGTAATGCACTTTGGAATAATTTCCTGACTCCTAATCTGCGTATTGTTCTCATTAACAATGGGGGAGGAGGGATCTTTAAAATTATTCCTGGACCAAACTCAACCCATCAGTTAGAAAATTATTTTGTTGCGCAACATTCCTTTTCGGCCGAATATATTTGCAAAGCTTTTAACGTGGATTATTGTCAGGCAAAATCGATTGAAGAAATTGAACATCAAATGGATTCATTTTTTGATAATCCGTCTGTTGGGCGACCAAAGTTGATAGAGATTTTTACTCCGGGATCAACAAATCATGAAGCTTTGGAGGAGTTTTTTGAGAAAATGAAATAGGATTGTAATTTTGAATTTTTAGTGTTTAATTTTTATTTAATCCAATATTCAACATCAAACCGGATCACATTCTCTCAGTGCTCCTTCCTTTAGTGAACATCTGGAAATAATGGTGCGTTTGATTCCCAGTTTTTCAATAACCCATTTGGTTTTTACAGCGGCAATCGGAGCCATTTTTTTACGAATAGGTATGATGAATTCATTGCGATCTTTTTCAGCCTGTGTGGAATAAATCACCCAATCGATAATTTCGATGAATTTATTCATTGGTACTTCGATGCATTGAAGTTTATTTTCCGGGAATTCCTTTTTATAGATCAATTCATAGAATGTTTCAAAACTTCCAGATGCTCCAATGAGTAAATCTTCTTGCTTCCCGTCAAAAAATCCGCCAGCTTTTTCATCTAACCAGTTATAAATTGTTGTGATGTCCTCTTCTGTTAATGGGTCTTGGAAATGAAACTCCTGAATAATCCGGGATACACCAATATTGAGACTGATTAAATCCGTAATTCCATCTTTGTTGGCAAAAATAAACTCGGTGCTTCCTCCGCCAATGTCCATGATCACTCCAGGTTTGTGGAAGTTATAGGACCAAAGGACGCCTTTGTAAATCAAATCTGCTTCTTTTTCCCCTGAAATAATTTGAACTTTGATTCCTAATTCATCTTCAATTTGCTGAATGAACGCTGGAGCATTTGAAGCACCACGGAAAGCTGATGTTCCAAAAGCATTGATGACATCTACACGGTAGTGAATACAAATAAAGTTGAAGTGTCGAAGTGTTATGATTCCTCGTTCAAAAGCATCCGGTGAAATAATATTGCTATTGATTCCCCCCATTCCGAGAGAAACACCCTCTTTTTCAGAATGAATTACTGTAAATTTAGAATCAAGCACATCCGCTATCAAAATATTGAATGTGTTGGTTCCTAAATCGATTACAGCTGTTCTCATGAATTCGTAGTGTATTGTTATTGAAAATAGTACAGATATTAGTAACGAAACATCATATCCCACTATTGTTAAATATACATATAAACTTAATTGAATTGGTTGTAAAACCTGAAATAATATCGATCTTTTTTATTTCAAGGCTTGGTTTTTTTGCTTAAAACGTATCGTTCAGATAAATAAAAGATGATGCAAATT
>CAIUKX010000010.1 GCA_903899795.1 uncultured Flavobacteriales bacterium | reverse complement strand
GATAGGAGTGTATTTTGAGAAGATTTTTCTGAATGAAAAAGGATGTATAGCAACAATATCAGACATCCAGTCAGGAAACATTTTAAATGGTAATTTGCTTTTTTTGAATCAAAATAAATTGACTGAAAAGCAGTATTTTGGTTGGTTCAGTAAAGAGCATCCCCATACAATTTTTATGACCAATAAAAAGAATTATTGTACCAAAGATAAAGTCAATCATTTTATTCTGAGAAGTTGGTATGCATTATTCGGTGATCTCGCTCTCAAGCCATATCTTGAATGCTTTTTCTATTTCGATCATTCAAGTGAGAAGAAAAGAAGTCGAATGCGAGAATTACTAGAAGAAGTGTAAAGTGTATTTCAGTGAATAAGTGCTTCGTTTCTTGCTTTTCCTTATTTTTACATTATGAAAGGGATGTCCTATAAAAAAGTAAAAAGAAGTATTGATGAGGTAGAATTTAATAATACCTTTCAGATATTACCTTCTGTGTTTTATTCCCACGTTCAACCATCATTTTTACCGGATCCATATTTGATTAGTGTGAGTGAAAATGTAGCACATCTTCTAGGGTTTACTCCAGAGCATTTTCAAGAATCATTAGCCATTGATCTATTTACTGGAAATAAAATTCACCCTGCTTCAAAACCAATTGCCGCTGTTTATTCGGGGCATCAATTTGGTCACTGGGCAGGACAGTTGGGAGATGGTCGAGCGATTCTTTTGGGAGATGTTGAGTCTGAACATGGAAAATGGGAAATCCAGTTAAAGGGATCAGGTCTGACACCCTATTCTCGTCAAGGAGATGGTCGGGCAGTTTTACGTTCTTCTATACGTGAATTTTTGTGTTCAGAAGCAATGGAAGCTTTAGGAATCCCAACAACCAGGGCTTTGTCATTAATTGGTTCCAAAGATCCAGTGTATAGGGAAACGGTTGAAACTGCTGCAGTTGTAACTCGCATAGCACCTACATTTATTCGTTTTGGCTCCTTCGAACATTGGTATTACAAACAAGATATTGAACACTTGAAGATCTTAGCCGATCACGTTATTGAACATTTTTATCCGGAATTCAAAGACACTGAAAATCCATATAAATCTTTGCTTTCGGACGTTGTAAAGCGAACAGCTGAATTGATTGCACAGTGGCAGGCTGTTGGATTTATGCATGGAGTAATGAACACAGATAACATGTCCATTTTAGGATTGACTTTGGATTACGGACCTTTCGGATTTATGGATGGTTTTAATCAAGGACATATTTGTAATCATTCCGATGATCAAGGTCGATACGCTTATACCAACCAACCTTATATTGGTCAATGGAACTGCAGAGTATTAGCACAAGCTTTGCTGCCATTAATTGGTACAGTTGAAGAAGCTCAGGAAATTATTGCGGAATACATTCCTGCTTACCGTGGAAAATACGATTCCCTCATGCATGCAAAATTAGGATTGGAAGAAAAATACCCTGAAGATCAAAAATTGCTCGATTTACTATTGGAAATATTACAAGCATCCAGAGTTGATTATACTTTGTTTTTTAGAAGATTGAGTGACTTAAAGCACGATGATTTTGAAACCAATCAACCCATCCGTGATTTATTTGCCGATCGATTGGCTTTTGACGATTGGTCGGTTCAATACCGCAAACGATTGAAATTGGAAAATAGTGATGATGTGAAACGCAAGTCGGCAATGAATCAGGTCAATCCAAAATATATTTTAAGAAATTATCTGGTTCAAATAGCGATTGAAAAAGCGCAGAATGATGATTTTTCAGAAGTGAATAAATTGCTAAAGATTTTAGAAAAACCCTTTGATGAACAAGAAGAATATAATGATTATGCAAAATTACCTCCCGATTGGGGCACGGATTTGAATATCAGTTGTTCTTCGTAGAAGAGCAACTGATAGAGACGTTGCATTGCAACGTCTCCACTAAATATACATTGCAACGTCTCCCCAATATGTAAAACAATAGTCAAACAATGAGCGAACACAAAGTAACAATCCATTGGAAAAATACCGGAGAAGATTTATCCTATTTCACCTACAATCGGCATCATACCTGGGAGTTTGAAGGAGGTAAAATTATTCAGGCATCTGCTGCTCCTGAATATGTGGGTGATATTCAGTTTATTAATCCTGAAGAAGCTTTGGCGGCTGCATTATCGAGTTGTCACATGATGACATTTTTATTTGTTGCTTCGAAAAAAAAGCTGATCGTCGACACATATGAAGATCATTCAGTTGCAATATTGGAAAAAAATAGAATGGGAAAAATGGCGGTTACAAAATTGTATTTGCGTCCCAAAATAACATTCAAAGGTCAAAGTCCGAATAGAGAAGAGATGGTTGCAATGCACAAAAAAGCCCATGAAGAATGTTTTATTGCAAATTCAGTATTGACGGAAATTAGTATTGAACCTATTTTCTAAACAACTATCTTCGTACCATGAATCAAAGAATTGAACAAATACTAACATTTTTGAGAGAAGATCCCGAAGATTCATTTATGAATTATGCTTTGGGGTTGGAATATCTCAAGGAAAATAAAACGGAGGAAGCGATCGAACTTTTTCAAAAAATTCTAAAAAATGAACCTTCGTATTCTGCTTGTTATTATCAACTTGGTAAAGTATTAGAGTCGCTTGGAGAGGTTGATAAAGCTGGAGAAATCTACCAGAAAGGAATGGAGGTCACAAAAAATGACCCGAACCGAAAAACATATATGGAGTTAAAAGAAGCGTATAACCTGATGATGGATGATTTTGAGTAATAATTCAACATTCAACATCAAACATTAAAAAATAACATGAAATATCTTATTGTTGGACTTGGAAATCCCGGAGATAAATACGAAGAAACACGACACAATATCGGGTTTAAAGTGGTAGATTTATTTGCGCGACAACTGGATGGCAAATTTGCATCGAACAAATTGGCAGATGTAGCTGAGGTGAAATTTAAGGGAAGAACGATCGTATTAATCAAGCCAACAACCTTCATGAATCTTTCAGGGAAAGCGGTCAATTATTGGATGCAGGCTGAAAAAATCTCGATCGAAAATTTGTTGGTGATTACAGATGACATTGCTTTGCCATTTGGAAAGTTGAGAATGAAAGGAAAAGGAAGTGACGGAGGGCATAATGGTTTGAAAGATATTCAGGCAGTTCTCAAAACTACAGAATATCCCAGGTTGAGATTTGGTGTCGGAAATGATTTTCATCCGGGGAGACAATCAGATTACGTACTGGGTGAGTGGGATAAACCTGAAAGAGCTGCTATGCAGGAGCGTTTGGAAGTATGTGCTGAATTTATTAAAAGTTTCACAACGATTGGAATCGGTTTAACAATGACCAATTGGAATAATAAATAACCTTATTGTAAATCCATTGCACGCAATGGATCCTTTTGATAAACGAATAATGATTACATGTAAATAAAATGGGTAAAATAATAGCGATCGATTTTGGACTCAAACGAACTGGTTTGGCAATTACTGATGAAAATAAAATCATCGCTTCAGGATTGACAACCGTCGATTCAAGAGAATTAATGAATTATTTGATTCAGTTGATTAATAAAGAAGCGATTGAGACAATTGTTTTAGGTGAACCCAAACGTTTGAACAACGAACCAAGTCACATTACAGCAAATGTTCATCTTTTAAAAGAAGCTTTGGAAAAACAATTTCCTGCTATACCTGTGATGTTAATAGATGAGCGTTTTACATCCAAAATGGCCTTTCAAACCATGATAGACGGAGGGTTATCAAAAAAACAAAGACAAAACAAAGCTTTAATTGATGAAATCAGTGCGACAATTATTTTGCAATCATATATGAATTCCCTTTAGAGACGTTGCACTGCATATTATTTTAGTGGAGACGTTGCATTGCAACGTCTCTAAAGGATTGGATCATATCAGATAAAATAGTATTTTTGCCTCACAATTCAAAGAAATATGATATTACCCATTGTAGCGTATGGCGATCCCATTCTAAAAAAAGAAGCGGAAGAAATTACCGAAGAATACACTGACTTAAAAGGATTAATAGCGAACATGTTTGAGACCATGTATGAAGCATCCGGAGTTGGTTTGGCTGCACCACAAATCGGAAGAGATATTCGTTTGTTTATTGTTGACGGAAGTCCTTTTGCAGAAGAAGATGAAGAAGAGCCAGATCCAAGAGCTGTTGGTATAAAGGATTTCAAAAAAGTATTTATTAATCCAATAATAGAGGAAGAAACCGGTGAAGAATGGTCTTTCAAAGAAGGTTGTTTATCTATTCCGAAAGTCAGAGAAGAGGTTTTTCGTAAAGAGAAAGTTAGAATTACTTATTACGAT
>CAIUKX010000009.1 GCA_903899795.1 uncultured Flavobacteriales bacterium | reverse complement strand
ACTTTGTGCAAAAGATTTGATTTGAAAACTATTGAATATCGATTAGAAGATGGTATTGTTATCGCAACGTTAAACGAAGGTTTAACAATGGATACAGATGATGCTGCTCAAATGGTTACAGAGCGTTTGGAGTTTCAAAATGGCACTCATTATCCAATTGTAATTAAATTAAATGGATTAAAATTTGCATCAAGTAATGCTCGTAATTATATGCAAAAAGAAGGTATGAAAGGACTTAAAGCAGGTGCTTTTATTGTCACAAATCCAGTTGAAAAAATTATTTTGAACTTTTTAATAATGATCAATCGCCCCATTATACCTACACGTATGTTTACGGATCAGAAAGAAGCTTTGAATTGGCTTCAACAATACAAATAGTACAAATCAACCTTTTATATTTCAGAAGTAAGCAAAACTTTGGACACTTGTCCGACAATATGATTTTTATAAATTCATTTGTGTGAAACTAACCCAATTTCAGAAAATCGAGTGAGCCCTAGTAGAAAAAATTCTATTTATTCCAATAAATATTAGAACGACGGACAAGAAATAGTTTTGAATTTTGGAGGAGGATTTTTACACGATAGGTTCAAACCTAAAGAAATTTCGTGAGCACCACCAGAAATACCATTGTTCAATTTGGATACTGTTAAATCATAACTGTAACCTATTTTAAATGTTCCGGTATTAATTCCAACAGTCATAATAAATGCATCACGATTTCTAAACCACATACCAAAATTCACTGCACCATATTTAACATATGTACCAATATTTAATTGCTGGAACCCATTTTGGTAACAGTAAATAATCGAAGGCATAATCGTTGTTGTGTTCACATATTTTGATCCACCACCCAAATCAATGGTTGCTGAAGTATGTGCTGTAAATCGAATTGGCAAAGGATCATTCGGTCCTAATATCATTGATTCATTTGGCTGACTTAAATGGTTCGCCGCAAATCCAATGTTAAAATTCTTACTGAATAAAATCATACCAGCCGAAACATCAAAGAATCCTCTGTTCCCACCTCTTGGTACATCTCCTGTAGCGTAAATAAACCCTTTACGAGGATCTATCATATCTCCAAAAGTCAACTTACTCCAATCTAATGATTTCTGTTCCCAAGTAGCTTTAGCTCCAAACATCATCGCCCATTTACGGTTGATCTTCGCATGGTAGGAATAAATCAAACTTCCAGTAGTCGTATTGATTGTTTTTGCTTGAACATCATTGACAAGTATAATTCCAAAACCCCCTGAAATATTTTTGAAGTATTGATCGTATGCCGCTGCGTAACTAACATAATTCCCCGTCAATTTAGGCCATTGATTACGATAATTCATCGCAAACCGAGGACATTTATGAGAACCGGCAAAGGCAGGATTTAAATAAACCGGATTTGAATAAAACTGAGTAAATTCCAAATCTTGTGCAAAAAGCCCATAAGACATACAGGAAAGCATCAATAATGCAAATAAATGTTTCATATTTTTAACCCTAGTTTAATTACAAATGTAGCAATACAGAGTGTAACTCGGTAAATATATGTAGAGAATTAATATTTGTTACATTTAATCTTTCAAAATCGACTTCCCAATGAATATTTATGGAAAACATTTTATCCTATCTTTTGATATTTTCCCTATTTTCGCAACATAAATTCTTGTTACTACAATTTTTTCTTCTCAACTAATAAAAAAATCAATGGTAAATATTCAACGCCTTTTTGATATTCCTTACTTTCAACTGGAAAATTATCCAAATAAAAACATGTTTGTGACTAAAAAAGATGGTCATTGGTCGGGTATTTCCACAGAGAATTTTTTAGAACAAGTCAATCTAATTTCAAGAGGTCTTGCTGCCCTCGGAATTGAACATGGCGATAAAATTGCATTAGCCTCCAATAATAGAGTTGAATGGAATATGTTGGACATTGCAATTCAACAAACAGGTGCAATTGTCGTTCCTATTTACCCTAATATTTCAGTTAATGATTATAATTATATTTTTAATGATGCTGGTATCAAATTATGTGTTGTAGACAGTAAAGAATTATTTGGAAAAATAAATGAAATAAAGCCTGAGATTCAAACGCTGAATCATTTGTTCACCTTTAATCAATTTGAAGGTTGCAACCATTGGAGTCAAATATCAGATAAAGCCACATTAACTGAACAATCAGTTATTGAAGATCGGAAATCAAAAATCAAAAACGAAGATTTAGCTACTATCATCTATACATCCGGGACTACAGGGAATCCTAAAGGAGTGATGCTATCACACAACAATTTGATCTCAAATGTAAAAGCTTGTCAACCACGAATTCCGGCAGACAACCATTCCAGAGTTTTAAGTTTTTTACCTGCATGCCACGTCTACGAGAGAATGCTTCATTACTTGTATATTACAATCGGAGCCAGTATTTATTTTGCTGAGTCAATGGATACAATAGGAGAAAACATCAAAGAAGTTAAACCTCACGTTTTTACAGCAGTACCACGATTGATCGAAAAAGTTTTTGAAAAAATCATGGCAAAAGGAGAAGAATTAACAGGAATAAAGAGAAAATTATTCTTTTGGGCAGTTGGTTTAGCTGAAGTATATGAAGTAACTGGAAAATCTGCTTTTTATCGTTTCAAATTGTGGATTGCCCGAAAATTGATTTTCTCCAAATGGAGAGAAGCTTTGGGCGGTGAAGTAAGAGCAATCGCTTCTGGAAGTGCAGCATTAGCACCTAGATTAGCTCGAATGTTTTTTGCAGCTGAAATCCCTGTATTAGAGGGCTATGGTTTGACAGAAACATCCCCTGTAATTTCCGTAAACTGCTTTAATAACGGAATTAAAATTGGAACAGTTGGTCCATTGCTAGATAACGTCCAGGTAAAATTTGCTGAAGATGGTGAAATTCTAGTAAAAGGTCCGAATGTGATGATGGGGTACTATAATTTACCGGACAAAACAAAAGAAGAAATCGATGAGGGGGGTTGGTTTCACACAGGAGATATTGGTGAAATGGTAGAGGGTATTTTCTTGAAAATTACAGATAGAAAAAAAGAAATTTTTAAAACGTCAGGCGGGAAATACATTGTTCCCCAAGCAATGGAAAATAAATTTAAAGAGTCCCGTTTCATTGAACAAATGATGGTCATTGGGGAAAATCAAAAATTTCCAGCTGCTTTCGTGGTTCCGAACTTTGCTTACATCCGTGAATGGGTTAACAAAGAAAAAATTGAATGTTCTGATTTATCTAATCCATCTTTATGTTCAAATAGTAAAGTAATTGACCGTATTCAAAAAGAGATTCAAGAATTCAATAAAGGGTTTGGTCATTGGGAACAAATCAAGAAAATAGAATTATTGGATCACGAATTCTCGGTT
>CAIUKX010000008.1 GCA_903899795.1 uncultured Flavobacteriales bacterium | reverse complement strand
TTCCTTAATGTAAATTGTAATTGATGATTAATCGAGGGGGTTCGCTCTTTTAAGTATGTTTGCATATTTAATATTTCGGCATTTTTTAAATCATCTAAATCCAATTTTGCTTGTTCTCTAAAATGATCATTCCCTTGATAGAATAGTTGAATCGTAGTATTTTTAGATTCAAAATATTTCACTATCATTAATTTGGTATGCAACGATATTGTATATTGCTCAAATTGTTTCGTAATTTCTTTCTGATCCATTTTCCATTTTTTATAATCCACTTGAACCAATATTAAACATTTTCTTGTTGTTTCAATTCAATAACTTTCTTGGCTTGTTCCTTATCCGCTTCCCAAACATTAAAAAAATCGTCTAAATGTTCGTTTTCAGTTTCACCAATATAATTGAGTAACATTTTTTCAGTACTATGTCCTGTTACTGCCATAATAATTTTATTCGATAGTTTATTATAATGATTCGTAGCAAACGACCGACGGCAAATATGGGAACGTATTAATTGCCATTTTTCGAATGTTCCAACTTCTTTTAAATGCGTATCAGGATTTTGTCTAGTTCCGTGTACTAATTCATTTAATTTCACCTCATCACTTTTACATACATCCTTTATCCATTCATTAAATCGTTGATCTGAAATAGGTCTAGGGAAGTTTCCTAAACGGTTTAATATCTCTTGTACATCTGAATGAATAGGAATATCAACTTGCTTTCCCGTTTTACTTTGAGTGTACCGAATAAATTTCTGTCCTTTAGGTGTAATAAGGATGTTGTTATTACTCAATTGCATTAAGTCACCTACACGACAGCCAGTCCAACAACCAATAATTAACCAATCCCTGGTGTTTTCCAAATAATCTGCACCTCTAAATTTTTTAATTCGTTCAATTTCGGATTCATTTAAGGTAACAAACAATGTTGGTTCAGATTCGGCGTTGAATTTTCGTGATTCAACTTGTTGATTTATTGAATAACCTTTGTCCTTAGCATCTAAACAAACCGTTTTAATCTGTTTTATGTCTTTGCCAATACTGTTAATTGAAAGTTTTAATGAATTTGAAGCGTATTTAGTATATTCTGAATGAAAGGTTAAATCAATTTCATGAAGGTGAATATTTCGTTTTTTGTATTTCTCAAATTCCTTTAATCTTGAAATTGTGGTGTTGAAATTTCGAATCGTACCGGCTGAAATTTTCTTACCGGTCTTTTTGTTTATTTTCGATTTTAAGTTTGATTGATAAAGACCTATAAATTCAATTAACAAAGAAGTCTTGTTTTCTAACATTGGATTTTTATACTTTTCAATAACCAATTCAAGCCAATCTTTATTTATTTCTGTTCCGCTTCCTTTATCTGAATTCAATGAATCAATAATTTTTCGTTGTAGCTTTTCTAAATCATTAGAAATATTAACTTTTTCGAGGTTGTCAGATGTTTGTTTAACCGTTCCTTTTGCCTCGCTCCAATATTTAGGATTAATTGTATATCCAGTAGAAATAGTTAAATCTGTATTTCTACCATCACGAAGTCGAATATAGATTGTTGAAAGT
This sequence comes from uncultured Flavobacteriales bacterium, assembly GCA_903899795.1. Taxonomy (GTDB): domain Bacteria; phylum Bacteroidota; class Bacteroidia; order Flavobacteriales_D; family Crocinitomicaceae; genus CAIUKX01. The sequence goes on along the minus strand of CAIUKX010000008.1, from coordinate 16,739 downwards.
TCTTTTTTTCCTTTGATGAGGTATTTTATCGTAGCCATTGAAACATTATTGAATTATCAAAGATAATACTTTCCCCACATTTTCCCCACAATTTATATAACTATTCAGATTTTAATTAATCTTACTTTGTTTTTAAATATTCTAATTTACTATACTTAATGGTGTTTTTGGTATATTTTTGTTTTGTTAGATTTAATAATATTATGTTAATTCGCACCCAAACGGGATCACATTTAAAGTAGATAAACCCTTATAAACATTGAGTTTTTAAGGGTTTTTTCTTTTTAGGGTAAGAAAAAGGTGCATAATTGGATTCTTAGCAGTTTTTTCAGAGCAATATATATCAATGTATAATTTTATATTATTAAGAGCTTGCGAAGTCAAAATACTAAGCCAATACCACAACACATTCACAAAACTCAGTAGTAAAATTAAAGAATCTATATATTTTACAAAATGTCCCAAAAATTATAGTAAATAAATATACATATTTTCAAATTAACCAAAAGATAACCCCATCTGCCAAGGTGGCATTTTTTTAGTGGTTATTGCATTTTGAATTGCAGACATACGAGTAACAGTTTCAGAATAATTAATTAAATCAAATTGACCATTTCCATTTGGATTGTGACAAGTGGCACATTTATTCCAAAAAATTCCTGCTACATCATTATAAGTTGTTTGTGCTTGTATGTTAACCATAAAGGTCAACATTATTACTAAAAAAAACATTTGTTTCATTTGTAAAAAAATGTAATGTGATCTTATCGAAAACAATTAGTAAAAAGGTTAAAAGAAACTACTGGTTGCAACAAATCATTCAACGTTTTTTTTAGCAAATACTCATCAATGGGTTTACTTAATATTGCAACTGGTTTTGTCAATTGATACCTATTAATGATCGATGAATCTATGACTCCGGTAATAAATAGCACAGGAACATCTCTACCAAGATCAGACCCTAACATCATTTCTATCGTATCAAACCTATCTTTTGTTCTGGTACTGGATATTACTAAATCTGGTTTTTCGAACTTCATTAAATTAATAGCTTCGTGACTCGCCGAAAACATACCTAATACTTCATAACCTTCTGTTTTTAAAAGATTCGACAAATGTTTTCGAACGATACTTTCAGCTTCAATAATTACTATTCTTTTCATCTCTGGAATGATCAATAAACTCAATACAATACAGAAACATGACCAACGTATTGTTTCATATCATCTTTGATCGAATCTTTTGCATTGATCACCCACGTATATACACCATCTTGAACCAAAACTCCTTTATATGTTCCGTCCCACGATGCAGTCGGATCATTGCTTTCCCAAACAATTCCACCCCATCGATTAAAAACTCTTACATTAAAATCTGTAGTATCAAATCCTGATAAATAGTATTGCCACGTATTATTATAATCATCTCCATCTGGCGTGAAAGAGTTGGGTACATAAATCAAAGGTTTTACGATATACTCAATGTATTTCGTAACAGAATCAACACATCCATACTGATTTGTAACGATAAGCGTAATTGGATAGTAACCGGCATCTAAGTCAATAAATATAGTTGACAGATTTTCAGCGGAACTTACACTTGGATTTCCATCAGGTATAATCCAGCTGTAAGTTATTACATCTGTTGAACTATGATTCGTAATATCAACCTTTCCACCTTCTGTAATAGGAGGTGTGTATGTGAAATTAGCCAAAGGTGACGGATTATTTAAAATAGTTACATTCTCCGAATATATACATGCATTTGCATCTTTTACACTAATTGTATAAACTCCCGCTACTAATGCTGTGTAATTCAAGTTAGATGAATAAGCTTGATTATTTAGACTGTAAGTATACGGTGTTTGTCCACCTACTGCGCTTGTAATATCAATTTCACCATTACTCAATTCACAACTTGCATCTGTATATGTAACAGAGATATCACTAGGACCAGATAGATTTAGCAACGATATAGCTGGAGCATTGTAAATACAGCCGTTTGCATCTTGGACCAAAAGTGAATAATTTCCAGCACTTAAATTTTGATAGGTTGTATTCGCTGACAAGCCTCCTCCGTTAAAATTGTACTGGTAAGGAGCTAATCCACCTGTTACGGTACCCAATTGAACTTGTCCATTACCTGATCCACAATTTTCATCGGTTGTGTTAATACTGATAGCTGTTGGACCTGATGAGTTGCTCAGAGCAATCGAATTTGCATTGAATGTACAGCCATTATTATCTTGTACAAGCAATGTGTATGTTCCAGCTGCTAAATTAGAATACAAAGTTGTTGATGCTAATCCTCCTCCGTTAAAATTGTACTGGTAAGGTGCTGTTCCACCTGTTACGGCTCCCAGTTGAACCTGACCATTATTACCTCCACAACTTGGATTTGCAGGAGTAACACTTATAGCTGTAGGAGCCGTCGTAGTTGTTAAAACAATATTTGAAGCTGTATATGAACACCCATTATTGTCTTGAACAACCAATGTAAATGTTCCTGCTCCTAAATTTGAATACAAAGTGGTAGAAGACAATCCAGTTCCATTAAAATTATATTGATAAGGGGCTGTTCCACCTGTCACAGCTCCTAGTTGAACCTGTCCGTTTGTTCCACCACAAGTTGGATTTGTAGGTGTAATTACAACAGCTGAAGGTCCATTACCAGCTGATAATTGAATAGTTGGGGCAGTATAACTGCATCCATTATTATCTTGTATTACCAAGGTATAACTTCCTGCTGATAAATTGGAATATAAAGTTGTTGAAGACAAACCTGCTCCATTAAAATTATATTGATAAGGGGCTGTTCCACCCGTGACGGCACCTAATTGAACTTGTCCATTTGACGAATTACATGCAGGATTAGTAACCGTTGATGCAATTGCGGTTGGACCATTTCCAGAAACTAAAACAACATTTGCAGCTGTATAACTACAACCATTGTTATCTTGTACTACAAGTGTATAACTTCCTGCCGGCAAATTAGAATATAAAGTAGTCGACGACAATCCTGCTCCGTTAAAATTATACTGGTAAGGTGCTGTTCCACCTGTGACGGCTCCTAATTGAACTTGCCCGTTTGATGAATTACAGGACGGATTGGTAATTGTTGACGCAATAGCCGTTGGACCATTACCTGAAACCAATACAACGTTTGGTGCGGTATAAGTACATCCATTATTGTCTTGTACAACTATTGTATAACTTCCAGCAGTTAAATTCGAATACAAAGTTGTAGATGATAAGCCAGCTCCGTTAAAATTATACTGATAAGGGGCTGTTCCCCCAGTTACAGCTCCCAATTGAACTTGCCCATTACTACCTCCACAACTTGGATTTGTTGGTGTTGAAGCAATTGCTGTAGGTCCGTTTCCACTCGATAAAGTAATGGTAGTATCTTTTTGACAACCGTTAAGATCAACTGTTATTGTGTACGTATTTGCAGCTAAACCACTTGCACTGCTAGTCGTTGAAACGTTAGGCGACCAGGTATAAGTATAGGTTCCTGGCATATTAGGCGTTATGGCTATACTCCCATTCGAGCCACCACATGATGGCTGAACTACTGTTGCAGCGAGCGAATAAGATGCTGAAGAACAAGTCCCTCCATTACAATTCCCAACTGTCAAATCATTAATGGAAGGCGTAACATCTTTTACCCAAGAACCTCCATCAGGCATTCTACTGTACGTTTTACCTATGGCAGTAGTATTACCTACATAGGTTAACACACCAGGAAAACCAGCATTAATTTGCTGTGGACTTTTCAATGTTACTCCACCCGGACTACCTGCTGGTACACAAGGTGTTCCTCCGTAATCTCCAGCTGATGAAATATTACCTGCTGACGAAGTCCAATAAATAGCATCCACTGGCGTACCTGCTACATTATATAAAGCCACCCAACCATCGGCGTTCGCCAATATGAAGTTTTTTGCTGGATCATTCTGACAATAATTCGAAGTATAACTTGGAAGCTTAATATCTACACTGTTCGGGTCAGAAGATGAAGTTGAAGTCCCAAGTACTAAGTGTCCAAAAGCAGGAATAGTCGCTGCAGCCACATTAGGAATTCGAAAACCTCCTCCGCTTATAGTTCCTGCAAAATCTTGACGAGAACCGATAAAATACCCGGCAACATTGACAGGACTACAAGTCGGGTTGTACAATTCTACATATTCATTTCCTGAATTTCCATTAAAAACAATTAATCCCTGACTACCTGAAGGATAAAACATCACTTCATTTATCACCACTTGTGATTTTAATTTGGACGAAAACACCAAAATCAAAGTAAGTAGCACTATTCTTTTTAGCAAATTTGTTTTCATACTCTCAATTAATTACTGTTATAAAACCTTGATAATCTTTAACTTCCTCATCGTAAAAGATGACTTTTAACTTGTAGAAATAAACTCCATCAGTTACATTCGTATCTGAATTTTCAGTTTTTCCATTCCATACACCTGAGACATCAGTAATAGTATGTATTAGATTTCCCCATCGATTAACAATTTGACAATCGATTTCTTTGATACATTCTCCCTGTACATACCAAAAATCATTTACATTATCATTGTTAGCTGTAATGACATTTGGAATATATAATTCTTTATTCTGCGTGATTGAATAGATAATAACTGATGTATCCAGCAAACAACCAAGTGAATCCTGAACGGTTATTATGTATGTCCCTTGTCCCAAATCAGAAAAAATGGTTTCAGCAGAAAATGATTCCGAGTTAATTTTGTACACATATTGAGGGGTCCCGCCTAACGTATTAGTAATTTCAATTTTACCTATTGCTGAAGAACAATTCGTATTCTGAACATTTAAATCAATTGCAGCTGGACCTTGTATTTCTGATACTGTCACTTGTTTGGAGTAAACACAATTATTTGTGTCGGTAATATCTATTGTATAGATTCCCTGTGAAAGATTCATCAGCGCATTCATAGATGTTATAGTTGAACCATTCAATTCGAATTGAAATCCAGGAGTTCCCCCGACTATACTATCAATTGTTATCTGTCCGTTGCTTTGATTACATTTTTCGCTTGTACTTGTTGTAAAAAGATTTGTAATAATTGGATACGTTTCCAAAGTTATTACTGTATCTAAACTACAGGTTGGGGACGAAACAGTTACTGTGTAGATACCTCCATTCAATGTATTAGTAGAACTTGTTGTTGTATTTGAAATATTAGCGTTGGATGACCATACGTAATCATAAGATCCACTAGGACTAGCTACAACTGAAATAATACCATCATTGTTACCGCAAGTTGGATTTGTTCCAGTAGCTGCGATCGTTAATAAATCATCCACAATGACCACACTGATAATTTCCGAGCAACCATTGTTATCCGTTACTGTTAAATGATACGTACCAGCACACAAACTATCAGCAACAGCAGTAGTTTGAGCCAACGGATCATCCCAAGAATAAGTAAATGGTGTCTGACCGGCAGTCATTGAAACTGTAGCTGTACCATTACAGGTACTATTTGAATTATTCGAACCAATGCATCCACCTGGTACATTGCATGCTCCATAGGAAGAATTTTCAGATGCCAGAACGGTAGACCAATTCCCTCCGTCGGGAATTCGAACATAAGTTTGTCCTTGACTAGCATTGCCCAACGCATATGAAATACCCGTCTGATTATTCGATTGCAGCTGTGTAACCGAAGGAGGTAAACTATTCGTTGAAGGAATACAAGGATGACCATCAAAATCACTTGCGATAGAGGGTGTCCCCCAATTTATAGCATCTTGTACCACGCCATTTTGATCGTAAAACGCAAACCAACCACCTGCATTTTGAAACCAAATACGACCCCCAGAAATTCCGCCATCAATACAAAGGTTACTATTCGAATTAGATACGACAACATCTATGACACCCGTTGGTGGTGTCGGAGCATTAATACCTCGTACAACAACAAAACCAAGTGGAGGAACAACAGTTCCAGCTGGTAAAACAAAAGCCATACCATCAGAAGCAGGAATACTTAAAGATGAAACTGAGTTGTAACTTCCCAGGATATAACCTGAAATGTCAATTGGATTGCACCAATCAGGATTAAATAATTCAATCCATTCACCTTCGGCACTACCTGCCCCATTTGGCCCAACTCCAAAAATTGAACCATCACCCGATGAAGGAAATATGTTTATTTCATTGATCAAGATCGTTGGTCCAGAATAATTACATGGATTACTTGAACCATTACATACCGTATTTGGTACCAAACTGGTTGTATATGTAAGAGGAGTATTACAACACCCCGTCGGTGCTGATAAAATAATCGTTGTATCAACCGAACAAACGCCGTTAGTTACAGAAATTGTATATGTACCAAATGCTAGATTCGAAGCTACACCTGTAACTAATGCATTATTTTGACTCCAAATGTAGGTATAACTACCGGCTGGCTGAGGATTAAAACTAATTACACCATCGTTTTGAGCACATGTAACAGCCGTTATTGATGCATTGAGTGAAAACAATGTTGAAGCTCCCAGTATTATTGATGTGTCAAGACTGCACGAACCGTTAGAGATTGTTACGTTATATGTATTTGGACTCAAATTAGATGCCGTTCCAGTAGTTAATAATGGATCCTGACTCCAACTATAAGTGTATGATCCTGCAGGAGAAGGGGCAAAACTTATCTGTCCATTTGCGTTACCGCAAGTAGGCTGTGTGATTGAAGTATTTAAGCTAAAACTAGCTGTAGAGGAGTTACAGGTACCGCCATTACAATTCCCAACAGACAAATCATTAATAGAAGGAGTAACATCTCTAACCCAAGCACCTCCATCCGGTACTCGACTGAAGGTCATATCTACAGAAGAAGTATTACCAACGTAACTTATCACAGAAGAGTAGCTAGTATTGATCTGCTGTGCACTTTCCAACGTAATTCCACCCGGACTACCTGATGGTACACATGGATTACCACCATAATCTGCAGTTTGACTGATATTTCCTACCGCCGCACTCCAATAAACGGCATCAATTGGTGTTCCCGACGCGTCATATAAAGCAACCCAACCATCAGCATTTGCTAAAATAAAATTCTGAGCTCCATTATTTTGACAATAATTTGAAACGTAATCTGGTAACTTAATATCAATACTATTAGCATCAACAGATGATGCAGATGTACCTAAAACCAAATGTCCATTTGCAGGAATTATTGCTTGCGGAACAGAAGGAATCCTAAATCCCCCACCACTAGAACCTGCAAAATCCTGTCTTGAACCAATATAATAGCCAGAGACATCCACTGAAGAACAGGATGCGTTATACAATTCGATGTACTCTTTCCCTGAATTACCGTTAAAAACAATTAAACCTTGGCTACCAGAAGGTCGAGCCATTATTTCATTAATCACTATTTGGCCTTGAGCCTGTGCAATTGTCAAAAAGAAGCATATTGATAATAATCTATTTAGCGAACGATTCATTGTTTTTTTTTTAATTCATAATTTTTTTCACCGTACCATCACTGTATTGAATTAACAATACTCCAGGTGTTGTAATATCAACGTCTTGACCCAAATAATTTATGGTTCGAATAATTTGATTCGATTGATTTCCGTCTCTATTGTCTAAGGCTTTAATTTTATCGTGATAGATATTTTTTTTACCATCATAATCCACTTCTGTCAGCCTGTAGTAGTTTAAGACATTCTTTTGATAAAATACATCGTCATATTCGTACGTCGACTCACCCGAATATGTCCCCTGCCCTGGTAACTTTGTTAAAACTTCCCAATCAATTCCATTAACAGATCTCTCCAAAATATAATAGTCACAGTTGATTTCATTTGATGTTTTCCAAAATAATCTATTCCCTACTACCCCATCAAATGCCACAATATCCACCCCCAAAACGACAATACACGACTTCACATTTCCTGTCATTTCAATGTACAAACTCGAAATTGCACCACTACTACCATCAATGATCAATCGGTATTCATTTCCAATGGTTAACCCTGATAAATTAAGTTGCTGATTATTAGCCGAGCCAGCAGTTGATGTATATCTTGCACTCGTGTATGTATCATTTACAGCATCACGTGGACAACCTCCTGTGGGTACAGTTTGACTACCTGCTGTACAAGCATTTGTATTATTAACTACTAATGTTTGAATTGCGGCAGAAACTCCAGATATTGTAATTTTTGCTGTTGTTGCATTCGCTTTGAAATAAAACCAACCTGAATTATCCTTACTAGCGTTCCATTGACAACCACCTGGCCATGGAGTATTTACGTTCGGATCATTGGAACTATTACCTGAGTAACCAGAAATAGTAGCTTTCAATATCGTCTCGGTACTCATACATTGAGGAGCCGAACATGCATCATTTGAAGTTGTAGCTGTAATATTTGTATATGAAAAAGCAGTACCAAAAACCAACTCAATTTTTGAAAATGCAATCTCGGTAGATGTATTCTCAGCAATCTCCATTGTCCAGCTTCCGTTTGGATTTTCTCCATTGACATTTGCAAAAGATCCTGAAGTAGTAACTCGATAGTAACCTATATCAAAAGGTTCCTGACTAGAAGAACTTGGAGTTAGTAACAAAGCATCATCTCTGTATTTAATTGCTACATTTTGAACAGATGTTGCACTGAATCCACCTGAAGCTGCAATATTGATAATAGTTCCGCTTGGTGACTTAATTCGTATCGCATATGTAGACAAGTTCAAACCAGTATGAGTTGCATCCCCCAATGTAAGATTGACCTGCTGCAGAACAGTACCAGCCGAAGATAAACTAGTACTTAATCCACTTACAGTAATGGTACGTGATAAAGCTGTAGCCCAAGCATTACTTGAGTTCCATGAATCCCAAGCTTGAGATGTGCTATTGCTAAAAGTTTGGCTTATCGCTAGTTGACTTCCTAATGATAAGATCAAAACCAAGAGCAGTTTTATCGCAGATGTGTTTTTCATGTATTTCATACTTTCGAGTAATAATTTGTATTAGTTACTTCAAAAATATTACTGTGATAACACTCGCGTAATATATATAAGGTTAGGTAATCATTTTTAATAGTTGTGTAATCATTTGTAATCCACAAACAATTAACATACAACTACTTAAAATTGTTGTTTTACAAAAACCATCTAATTAAGGATATTCTTTTTTTGATAATTAATTAAGAAAAATATGAAATACAGATGACAGAAATAGCTCTTAAAACTTAAATCAGGTAATGGTATTTCTTAACGGACGTTAAAAAAATCAGAATAGAGTATATCGAAATTCTTAGACATATATTTTTCAAACTCTTTGCTATTTTTCAAACTTTCTTTTTCAATAATTTCTTTTGAAATAAAGCAAATAGCATGTTTCCTGAAAATTTCCTGGAATGTATACGATTTTTTAAAAATTTCGGCATTACCAATTTCTATTTGATCCGGATCTAGCTTTAATGTAAAAGTACCGGCATTGTTCGTGAAAATATGATCTTGACTTATTTTCAATTCCACATCTTTGTTCCAAAACTCTACCATTCTGAATTTTGTAACAGCAATGTCATTTTCATAAAGAAAAGTATGCTTCTTTCTTGAAATAGCGAACAAAACCCAATGGACATATGGCTTAAGTAATTTTGAATAGGATTGGGTTAGTGTTATTTCTTTTTTAAAATTATCCAAAACGGTCATAGTAATCTGGTAATTCCGAGTTACTTCATTGAAAGAAAAAACCAACTTATTTACTGCTACCACCTCTTGTTGTAAAAGAGAATTACTCTCATAATGTTTAATCGATTTAGAATTTTTGATAATCGAGAAATACAACATAAAATAGGCATTCATGATACTGACCAAGAATGTAATTCCCAACATGAACAGCACCAAGGCATAAGGATAAAATCCGGCTAACTGTCCCGGAAATATCTTAGTCAGCGGCAAGATGATTTGGGTACAGGGTAACAAAACAAAAATGCATATGAAAACAATGTGGATAGATCGGTAATAAATAACATTACACAATGATTGGTATAAAGCATAACCGATCAATGAAAATATCCCAACAGAGATCAAACAATCGATAGTAATTACCAAATATTGCAAGAAGGAGGGCAATGTATCTCCCAATCTATCGGCATAACTGAAAACAACAGTAAGTATTGTAAAAGCGACAAAGACATTAATGACCCATTGATCCCTGTTTCTGAAAAATGAAAACCGATACCTTATCCGGTTAAATGCGTTCGTAAAATAAGGCAATGATGCAAACAAAAACAAGTTACTAAAGGTAGAGATTACCCGATCATTGATTACACTGCTGAGATTGATTACCTGATTATCCTGCCACTTATACAAAGCAACAAATGACCATGAAAGAAAGGCTAATGAAATATAAAGTAAGCCCCTGTATTCTTTACTTTTATCTTCTTTTCTATTTGATAACCAGATTAGAAACAATATTATAAAACCAAAAAAGGTAACTCCTAAAAGACTTAATAAATAAAACTGTTTGAATGTCATAATCAATTAACCCGCTGTGGCGAGATAAAAGTACAACATTCAAACAATACATATTCATTTCATTCCAATAAATATTGATGAAAAACCGTAAGTTTTGGGATTTCAATCACTTTATGTTGCGTAGTCTTCATTTTTTTATTTTTCAAAATTGAGAGTACATACCTATGAGATTCCATACCTAAAGGGTTTTCATTATTCAAAATTAAATAACGTTGTGTCGATTCAATCAGCGACTTTAAAACTGAACTATAATCGTACTCAACATAAATTTTTATTAACAGCAATCGTGAAAAAATGGAGAAAAAATAATTGGATGAATAAATAATTGTCTGGAGCAGTTGAATTGCTTTCTTGTACTCACCCTTTTTTTCAAAAATTACAGCTCTCAAAAATTGCTCAAGCATCTTACTTTCTCCTCTGAAGTACAAATTGTTTTTTTCAAGAAACACTAATGACTCCTCTAGTCTCCCATCTAATATATCAAAGAGAACTTTGTAAAAAATTGTATTATTGTTAATAATGGAAAAATCATCACTTTGTCCAAAAATTCGTTTGGTGATTTCAATTAATTCTCCCAATTTTTTACCATTAAAAAAATTAAGTCGTAACTCTAAAAAATCCAATTTTCGACTTAGATCATAATAAGCCTTATCTTTTATTGGAATTGTACCTAATAATTGTTTAGCCTTGACAAAATGAGTTAGTAATCTATTATTATTAAAATTCAGTTTGCCCAAAGACATGTGCAAAGAAACAAGTAAAAGTGGATTATCAAATGTTGACAAATAATACTCTATTTCTGAGATATATTTATCTTTTTCGGCTATTATCAATGAATTTTTCTCAAGGTAAATATTCGAAATATTGTAATAATACTCAGCAATAGAGCTATCGTAATTGTTTTTAGCTAAATCAATCAGCTCTTTATTATATTGAAATATCTTCTCCGTCTTTTTATCATTTTGAGAGGCGTACATCATCCTGGATTTTCCGCGGAGTGCTTTAATTTGGTAAGATGCATCTTCCTCTTTCAACGATTTTTGATACGCCTTATCGTAATAATAATTTACCAATTCCACATTTCCCTTCTTGATTACAATATTTGCCAGAATGATATTTCGGATACTGGAATTTTTCTCCATGTAATCATCAATGAGAATTTTCTCGATTAAAAGCGAATAATAATTTGCTAATCTTCTGATTTTTAATTCATTTTCAGACTCAGATGATTCTGGCCACATTTTATACACCTCATTGTCAAAAAACTTATTTAAGTAAGCTAAGCTATTTTCATTTTTTGACAAATATTTATTCAAGAGCAAGAGTCTTTTATCATTGCTATTATTACATTCTGATATCAGAATTTTTAATTGTAATGGACTTAATTCTTTGATTAAATTGTAAAGTTTGTTTCCGATCATTTTAAGACATATTTGCGTTTATTTGCATTTTATGTCAAATGTATTCCCGGATGTATTAAAGTGTCATTTTTGAAATATTTTATCATATTTCAAAAATGACACAAAAAACTAACTATGAAATAGTTAACAAACAATCATCTTGTTCCACCATGGCGTTCTGATGTATGTAAACTTTCTTTACAATACCGTCCATTGTTGAGTTGATTGTCGACTCCATTTTCATTGCTTCAATGACAAATAGCGGCTGTCCCTTTTTAATTGCATCACCTTCTTTTACTTTGATTTCAACCAGCTTTCCTTGCAAAGGAGCGCCAATATCGTTGGGTGATGAAATTTTAACATTGGATACTTTTTGAATTTTTACACTGTTATCCTTAACAAGAATATTTCGAGTTTGTCCGTTTATTTGAAAAAACACTTCTCTCATCCCTTCATCGTTTGGATCCCCCATATAGCGGAAACGAATCAACAAATTCTTACCTGATTCTATGTTCACCATGATTTCTTCATTGGGCTTCATCGGATAATAAAATGATGGTGTTGGCAGGTATTCAACATCCCCAAAATGTTTTTTAAACAAGTAATACTCTTCAAAAACTTTCGGATACATGATATAGGATAATAAATCCTCTTCCGTTTGATTTTCATCAAATTTTGTTCTGAAATTCTTCAGTTCTGTTTCAAAATCAATTGATTTAATGTGAGCATTCGGTTTTTCAGTGTAGGGTTTAACATCTTTTAGAATAATTTTCTGTAAATCCTTCGGGAATCCGCCAAAGGGTTGACCTAAATCACCCTTAAACAACTGTTTTACAGAATCAGGGAAAGAAATCGTTTCCCCCTTCTCCATAATATCTATTGCTGAATAATTATTGGACGTCATAAACAAAGCCATATCCCCCACTACTTTTGAGGATGGTGTTACTTTAACAATATCACCAAACATTTCATTTACAACCACATAATTTTCTTTAATGGTTTCAAATTTATCTTCTAACCCTAAACCTCTGGCCTGAGGTAATAAGTTGGAATATTGTCCACCAGGAATCTCGTGATTATACACTTCAGCCGTTCCTGCTTTTAACTCACTTTCAAACGGATAATAATATTCACGTATGACCTCAAAGTAATTCGAATAATCGTTCAATTTCTTCAGATCAATTGGATTTTCGCGTTCATGTCCTTGAAAAGCAGCTACTACTATAGAATTAAAATTCGGTTGAGAAGTCAAACCACTCATAGAAGACAATGCAACGTCAACAATATCTACCCCCGCTTCTATAGCTTTCAAATAGGTCGTGGATTGAATTGACGAAGTATCATGGCTATGTAAATGAATTGGAATTGAGATATGTTTTTTCAATGTTGATATCAATAATTCGGCAGCATATGGTTTTAATAATCCAGCCATGTCTTTAATACATAACATATGCGCTCCTGCCTGCTCCAGCTGTTTTGCCAAATCAACATAATAATTCAAATTAAATTTTTGTCGTTCAGGATTCATAATATCACCTGTATAACAAATGCATGCTTCAGCAATCGAGTTTGTTTTTTCACGAACCACCTTAATACTGTGGGTCATTCCTTCCAACCAATTGAGCGAATCAAAAATTCTAAAAACATCAATTCCATTTTCAGCACTTTTGATAATAAATTTCTCCAAAACATTGTCTGGATAAGCTGAATATCCTACAGCATTGCTTCCTCTAAAAAGCATTTGAAGCAATACATTAGGAGCTGCTTTACGAATTAAACGTAATCTCTCCCATGGATCTTCGTGTAAAAATCTCATGCAAACATCGAATGTTGCTCCACCCCAAACTTCCAGAGAAAACAAACTTGGAAAAGATTTTGCATATCCTTCGATCATTTTCAACATGTCGTGATTTCTTAAACGAGTAGCAAAAAGGGACTGATGAGCATCCCTCAAAGTTGTATCCGTATAAAAAATTCTTTTGTCATTCTTGATAAATTCAATAAATTGATCTCGACCCAATTCCGTCAACAAATCTTTTGTCCCTTTTGGGAAAGCAGCATTTTTATCGAATTCAGGCACAATTGGTTTTCTAAAGACCTTATCCGGATCTATTTTTTTTACATCCGGATGACCGTTTACCTTTAATTCTCCCAAATATTTCAGCAGCTTAGTACCACGATCTTTATCAACTCCATAAGTAGGTATCAATAATTGAGGATTATTCGGAATAAAACCAACGTTCATTTTACCGCTTTGAAATTCCTCATTCTGCATTACATTAATCAAAAATGGAATATTGGTTTTAACACCTCTGATTCTAAACTCTTGCAAAGCTCGTTTTAATCGTTGTGAAGCACCCTTCAACGTTCTTCCGCTTCCCGATAATTTCACAAGCATTGAATCAAAAAATGGGGATACAGTTACTCCAGAATAACAGCTTCCTTCATCCAAACGGATTCCGTATCCACCTGCATTTCTATAGGCTACTATGGTTCCATAATCCGGTTTAAAATCATTTTCTGAGTCCTCCGTTGTGATTCGGCATTGAATTGCCCAACCGTTGCATTTTACATCATTTTGACTATTGATAAAAATCTGACTATGGGATAAAGAATGTCCCGCTGCAATAATAATTTGAGAACGAACGATATCAATACCTGTTATTTCCTCCGTTATTGTATGTTCAACCTGAATTCGGGGGTTTACCTCAATAAAGTAAATGTTTTCATCTTTATCCACCAAAAATTCAACAGTACCAGCATTATTATATCCTACATTTTTGGCAAGACTTATTGCATAATTATATAAATTATCCTTTGCCGTTTGACTTAAAACAGATGGAGCAACTTCTACCACCTTTTGGAACCTTCTTTGTAACGAACAATCTCTTTCATACAAGTGAACGATATTTCCGTAATTATCACCCAATATCTGGACTTCAATATGCTTTGGATTTTCGATAAATTTCTCAATAAAAACGGTTGCATCCCCAAAAGCTTTTAAAGCTTCATTCGAGGCATCGTTGAAAGCATTCACAACCTCAGATTCTTCCCGAACAACACGCATTCCCCTACCTCCTCCTCCTGCAGCAGCTTTTAACATAACAGGAAAACCAATTCTTCTCGCTTCATTTAAGACATCTTCAGATGATTTAAGTTCAATATGACTATCTGGAATTAAAGGAACATCCACCAATTTTGCCTGGATTTTGGCTGCGACCTTATCTCCCAATTTTTCCATGACATCCGGACGAGGTCCAACGAAAATAATCCCTTCTTCTTCACATCGTTTCGCAAAAGCAACATTCTCAGATAAAAAACCGTAACCAGGATGAATTGCATCAACACCATTCTTTATCGCTATTCCGATAATCTCTTCAATGTCCAAATAAGGCTTTAACGGTTCACTTTCATCTCCTATTTGAAAACTTTGATCTGCTTTATAGCGATGTAATGAATATCTATCTTCATATGTATAAACAGCTACTGTAGCGATTTTCAATTCTGAAGCAGCTCTAAATACTCTAATTGCAATTTCTCCTCTGTTTGCAACTAATAATTTGTTAATCTGATTGATTTTCTGTGTTGTTTCCATTCCCGTTATTAACGATTGTATATTATTATGATTTACTATTTTCAAATGTACCCTGCAAATTTTCAATTTGAATAATAAATTGAGTGTAAAATAATACTTCAAAAACAAAAAAAGCCCTCCATTCAGGAAGGCTATAAAATGAGAATATTAATTCTATTCCGTTACGAATCACAACTAAAAACACGAAACAAATATTCTCATTTTTTTTGTTTACTCTACGCAAGTCTACAAACTTAAACCTAACAACTTATTAAACTCTACTGGTACAAAAATACTACACAACCAATTGCAAAATAGTATTTTAGGACTAATATTTATGAAATAAAGAATGCTGAATATGTACTTAATCAAACTACTCATTCATTTATTTTACAACCAAATAACATCCTCAAAAAACGATATCATATAGGACAAAAATTAATATTTGGCTTCAGATTTCTCCTCCAATTTTACAATACTATCTTACCCCTTTTAGGACAAATTACATTTTAGTCAATAAGAAATCATGTATTTCTATTTTGTATTCGTTTTGATCAACATCATTAAATTTAATTTTACAATATTTGACATTGAATGACATTGTAAAAATCTGGCATTGTTATGATGATTGGCTAATTCGGTCTTTAGTTGTTGAATCTTATCAGGGCTAGATAATTCTTCTTTTTCAACAGTATAAAACAAATCCTTAAGTATTCCTCTTGAATGTTTAATTCTTCTCGCTAAACGAGACCGCTCTTCTATTTGATATTGATTGATTGTTTGTGGATTTATCAAATCTGTCACCAGTTTTACCAGTTTATTATTTTCTTTATAAAATTGCGGCAAATATATTTTCCTGCTTCCTTCATAGCACTGCTGATCAAAATCAATCGCACGAATTCGGTATTGTACATCATCAAAGTCATGCGTTATTTCAACCACATAATTGTAAGATCTCATGTCTCCTAACAAGGTATAAAAGCATCGTTCATTGAATTTGATAAACTCCTTTGCCAACCGCGTTTTGTTCGTCTTGGGATGATTTAACTCTGCAGTAATAAAGTCATCTCCCGGTATTCCAGAAATATGTTCTTCAATTAATGTATTATTATGGACAAAATAGTTAATTCGATTTGGTGATAAAATGTCTTCCAATTCAAGTCCTACGATCCTGGAAACATCGGTTTTTTTAACATAGAAATAATCGTAATTATCATTAAAATTATTGATTATTC
>CAIUKX010000007.1 GCA_903899795.1 uncultured Flavobacteriales bacterium | reverse complement strand
TCTTGAATGCCCTGAAGTAAAACTAGATTTATATGGAGACGAATTCAATAATATAAGGGGGAAAATTAACATCAATAGAAAACTAGTTTACACACAGGGAAATCAACATTTTGATATCCCGTCAATGGAAATTAATCTAACAAGGGGTACATCTAACGATAAACTAGAAATAACAAGTCCAATTGCGAACGTCACCATCAGTGGAAAAGTGGATTTCAATACCATTCTAGCCGACTTAAGCAACCAAGTCAGTAAAATTTTCCCTGCCATTATCCCTCCGAAATACCTGAAAGGAAAAAAAGGTGTCCCGAAATACAAAAATCACTTCAATTATTCACTCGAACTGAATGATATCGATGAAATCCTTGCCGTATTTCTCCCTAAATTAAAAATAGCAAACGGAACGACAATTGAAGGTAACTACAATGGTAGTACAAACGATGCCAAGATGAACATCAATTCAAATTCGATCCAATACAATAATCTTATTTTCGAAGGAGTTGATCTGACTCAAACCTTGACTGCAAAAGATATTACGGCAGAATATAAAATTAAAAAGTTTGACCTTAACGATTCTATCCAAGTCAACGATTTAAATTTTACCGTTAACGGAACCAAAGATATTCTTCATTCTAAAATCCTTTGGAATCCTAACACATCGAATGAATCAATTATACAATGGGACACTAAAGTATTGGGTCTCGAAAAATACGACATCGCTCTTCTTCCCTCCTTTTTTAACTTGAAAGAAAAACGTTGGGACATGAACAATCCTTCCTCTATTTTAATTGATGGAACGACAATAGATGTAGGACATTTCCTGGTTGAAAGAGATAAGCAATACATCGCTTTAGAGGGCAAAATTTCAGAAAACAGTGCTGAACAATTGAATTTCAGGGTAAATGATTTAAAATTGGAAGACATCAACTCACTTATTGGTTCTAATATCAACATGAGCGGAATAGTGAATGGTTGGGGATACATTTCCGATCCATACAACAAACTTAACTACATCGGTGATGCCAATATTCAGAAATTATTCATCGATAACCATGAAGTGGGAAATATATTTGTCCAAACACAATGGAACGATGCTACAAATAGCTTCGTAATGACCGGCGATCTCATCTACAAAGAAGTGGAAACATTTGCTTTCGATGGAAATTACTACCTCAACAGGGATGCGGAAAACCTGGAATTTAATTTACTTTTTGACAATACGGATATAGAATTTGTAAATGCATTTATGGATCCTGACTTGCTTAGTAATATAAAAGGATTTTTAGTCGGAAGCCTAAAAGTCACCGGAGATATTGACAAACCAAAAATTGAAGGTGAAGTTCAGCTCAACAATGGAAAAGCCAAACTTGAACTATTGAACGTAGAATACACCATGAATGGGAAAATCAAATCGGATGAATTCGGTTTTTACATCAATAATATGCCTGTTTCCGATCAGGAAGGAAATACAGGATCACTTGTAGGATCTGTATACCATAACAACTTTGAAGACTGGAACTTCGACCTTTATTTCAACTTATTGGACAAGGCTATTCAAAGTGGATTTGCTCCCGGTTTTGTTCAACCATTGGATCGTTTCTTAGTCATGAACACAACCTACCATGAGGGAGATATTTATTATGGAAAAGGTTACGCAACCGGAACCGCAAACATTTCGGGATATACGGATAATATTGAAATCGAAGTTGATTTAAAAACGGAACAAGGATCTGAAGTTTTCTTCCCTATGTATGGTATCAGTGACATCAGCGAAGAAACGGAATCTGTTCACTTTGTTTCAAAGCATGATCCAACGAATGGTTCAAAAGGGTCAAAAATTGACTTTACTGGTGTTGATATGAAACTAAATTTCCATGTCACTCCTGAAGCCAAACTCAAAATCATTCTGGATGATAATTCCGAAAATGAAATCAATGCCAGAGGTTCGGGAGATATTACTGTAGCTCTGAATAACCTGAATGACTTAACTTTAGACGGAACATTCAAAGTCAATGACGGAGGTTATCACTTTACGATGAGACCTATTGATAAAGTTTTCCAGATAGAAAGAGGCGGGACAGTCACTTGGACCGGAGATCCTTACAACGCAATGGTGGATATTAAGTGTTTCTTCCCTGTCAATGCAAGTTTAAATGAAATCGCACCAAGTCAAATTAGCGCAACTGGAACAGGAACTCAGGTTGTCGACTGCTATATCAATCTGACGGAATCACTTCTTAAACCAAAAATAAGCTTTGATATTACGGCTCCAAACGCTAATGCTTCCGGTATTTCACTCTTGGAAAGTGTGAAAAAATCCCCAGATATGCTGAACAAACAATTCTTTTCCCTCTTATTATATGGAAAATTTCAGCGAATCGACGGACAAAGTAGCCAAGCCGGTGAAAATGCAGCACTTGATGTTCTTTCGGGACAAATCAACAGTATGTTGAATCAACTTTCAAAAAATTACGATTTGAGTGTCGCGCTTGGAAAAAATAATTCAACGGGTGCAAATACCGCCAAAGTAGGAATCAAAAGAGAATTTCTGGACAATCGTCTTGTTTTCACAGGAAGTGTAGGAGTTGGAAATTCAGGCATCAATTCCACCCAAAACAAAAACACCTTGTTAGGAGATGTAAACTTGGTGTATTTACTCAATACCTCGGGAACCTTCAAAATCAATATTTTCAACGAATCGAATCAAAATTCAGTTTTGCAAAATAAACTGGGACTATTCACACAAGGAGTGGGAATTCAATATCAAGAAGACTTTAATGATCTTGGAGATTTCAAATTATATCAATACTTTTTGGACTTATTCAGGAAAAAAAACAACAAGCATTTTCCAATTAAGCGAAATAGAAAACATACTCCACTCCCAAAGTTAACGAACGATACTACGATTTTCATACGAAGAGAGAATCATTACGAAGCAATTGAACTAATCAATATCGGACATTAATCAATTCAATATTGAATTGAAAGCCGTAGTGAATAAATTCGATATAGAACACCTACATCTTTTTTTGTTTCGAAATACTACAAAAAAGCGTCCCAAAAGAATCTCATTTCTGTTAAAAACTTAAACAGAAATTACAGCAATGCCTTCCTCTTTTTTATTTATTTTTGTTTCATGAAGAAAGTACTTATTGCCAATAGAGGAGAAATTGCTTGTCGAGTAATCAGGTCTGCAAAAAGACTTGGAATCCAAACTGTTGCTGTTTACAGTGATGCGGATCGCCATGCAATGCATGTTGATATGGTATACAACACTTGAAATAATCCTGTTAACTTGTTTTACAAATTACATGTCAGTTTCATACATATTTAGGCTGATTCTGCAATCCGCCTTGGACCAGCACCCTCTGTTGAAAGTTATCTAAGACAAGACAAGGTGCTAGAAGCTGCTTTCAAAACTGGGGCTCAAGCCATACATCCTGGATATGGATTTCTCTCTGAAAATGTTGAATTTGCAGAGCTCTGCTCCAAAGAGGGTATTATATTCATTGGTCCTCCTGCATCAG
>CAIUKX010000006.1 GCA_903899795.1 uncultured Flavobacteriales bacterium | reverse complement strand
TGGATTACTTTCACTTTATGTCCTTCACTGTGAATCATCGACTGAACGATAGAAGGTAAATAAAATTCTTTTGTCAATCCTGGATTTGATTCTATAAAGTCATCAAACAACTGTTGGGTAATCTCAAAAATAGCCGGATGAAATCCCCAGAAATTCATTGAAACAATTGATCCGGCAGGAATCGTAATTTCAACATCATTTTCTTTGGAAACGATGACTTTTTTTGAAGCAGAATACTCAATTCCTAATCGTTCTTCAATTCGAATCAAATATCCCTCGTCATATTCACAAATTCCTCTCGAAACACCACCGTTTTCAGATAAAGTAGATTCAATTTCATACCCAACTAAAACTGATTCATTTTGATTCCAGGGATTCACTAAAAAATCATGTATCAACTGAAAAGAATGGTAACCATAAAAATCGTCCGCATTGATCACACAAAAAGGAGTATCAATTACTCCTTTCGCACACAACAAGGCATGACCTGTTCCCCACGGTTTAGTTCTTTCAGTGTCGCACTTTATCGCATATGAATCCAATTCCTGGAAAACATAGACAAGGTCAACTATACCTTTCCACTTCGCCTCAATCGCCGATTTAAAATCCTCCAAAAAAGCTTCACGGATAACAAACACGACTTTTCCAAATCCGGCACGAACGGCATCATATATGGAATAATCCATAATCGTTTCTCCTTCGTTACCAATAGAAGCAACTTGCTTTGACGAACCAAAACGGGAAGAACTACCTGCTGCGAGGATTAATAATGAAGGTTTATATTTTGACATTTTTATATTTTACGTTCAATGACACGTCCTCCCCCTTAATCCCCCTCCAAAGGGGGAGACAAAAGATCACTTCTTTTAAAACAAGTATCTCATATGAATAATACTAGATCGAAAGTTATAATTCAAATCGTCGAAGCGTTAATATTTCCCCCTTCGGAGGGGGATTAAGGGGGAGGACTCTTTTTGCTTCAAAATTCCTCAACCTGACTTTCAATCATACATTCAACATTCAAAATTAAGCATTAATAACGATCATCTAATGCAAAAATTGGTTTTCGACTCATCCATCTCCCTCTTGTAAAATCGGGGATTTGCTGTAATTGTCCACCTTGAGCCACACTCGCCTCCGATAACGGTGTAATTGCATACCAGGTCGCCAAATCGTAAACGTCAAGTGCACAAGGTTCGTTTCGTTTCAGTGATTCAATAAAACTATGGATCACAAAGAAATCCATCCCTCCATGCCCAGCTCCTTCAGCGTCTTTTCCGTATTTTAGCCATAACGGATGATCATACTGACTCAAATATGCATCAGCTTTTTCCCAGGTGTGTCCTTTAGGAGAACGACCTTCTATATAGATCGAATCAATATCATCCATCCACAAACCTTGCGTACCCTGAACTCTGAAATTAAGTGAATAGGGTCTTGGTGAATTTGTGTCGTGTGACAGCATAATGGTCTCACCATTCGCAGTAGTTAATAATGTTGTAACAATATCACCCAATTTAAATTCAACCTTCGCATTTTGATGATCCTTTCCTCCGTTGTCCACAATGTATTTATGCAATCCTCTTGATTTTGTAGCAACGGAAGTCAGGCTGATCAAACGATTTCCACGGTTCAAATTAATCATTGTTCCCACAGGACCTAATCCATGCGTCGGATATAAATCTCCATTTCTATGTACAGAATGATTCGTTCTCCATTTGGCTTCTGAAATTCCTTTATCTCCAAATTCAACACCACCGCCATAAAATTGTTTCCCGTCATTGAATTTTACATTCCGCAAATCGTGTTGATAGCCACCTTGCAAATGCAGCAGTTCACCGAATAAATTTTGTCGAACCATATTCAACACGGCCATTACATCACGTCGGTAACACACATTTTCCAATCCGAAGAAAGGAGTTCCACTGGCTTCATGCGCATCCACCAAATCCCAGCATTCCTGAAGATCCATAGCACCGCAAACTTCCATTCCAACAGCAATTCCTTTTTTCATCGCTAAAACTCCTTGTCGCGTATGCCATTCCCAGGGAGTTGAAATAATTACGGCATCCACATCCGTTCGATTCAATAAATTGATATAATCCTCTTCGCCATTTGAATATTCAACAACCTTATTTTTTTCACCATAGTATTCTCCAATGATTTTTTTTGCACGTGGTATAGCCGAATTTTTATCCGGATCGCAAATAGCAATTACCTGAACATCTTTTCTTTTGATACATTCTTCCAGATGAACTTCACCTCTTAACCCAACACCAATGAATGCCATACGAATGACTGATTTTGGTTCATTCTTATTGGATAATTCCAATTGAGAATTCTCTTTTTCTGCGGAAAGTATTTGGTTGGAAAACAATCCTAATCCAGCGCCGGCAAGCACGCTTTTTTTGATGAAATTTCTTCTGTCGTTGGTCATTTGTCTATCTATTTTAAAGCGGTTAAAATTACGCTTTTAACAAAATAAAACACTATGTATATAGGTGAATTTTTAACCAAACTGAAGTACACAAGGTTTATTTCCTATTGATTTCTGAGCAAGAAAAAACAATACTAAACCGGTTAACTAATTGCTAAACAAAAAATTAACATGAAATTCATCTAAAAATAAACTTAATGCTTTATATTTGCAACGTAATAAAGAGATGGTGTTATTTTTTTATTACAATTGAAGTGAACACCCTAAAAAAGTTAGGATCCCTCCAGAAACTTTGAAACCGCTTCAAGAAAACATAAACTTTTATAGCTATGAAAATTACGTTATCTTGTTTGCGTCTACTATTGACATGCATTTATCTAAGTTTAACCTTTTCTGTTTTCTCGCAGATTCCCCCTACAGGCTTTCAAATTCAAGCAATCCTTGTTGACGGATGTGACGGCGGTAATGAAGGAAAAAATGAAATGGTTTCTTTCATTAATGGTCCAGTTGCACTTGATATCAATAACATCAGAATCGATGGAGCCGGTGCTTCTGGAGTAATAAATATTGCTAAGTGGCCGAATACTGGTAACTCGTTTTTAGGTTTCTGTACAACTCCCGGAGCAACAGCCAATGTCGCAACTTTGAATTCCGATATAGTAAAATGCGGTAAACTTTTAGAACCACCAGCAGGAATCATCCCTCCAGGAGGAAAAGCGCTTATCATCACCAGTACTGATTTCACTCCAATTGCGTCTTATTTTGCCAACTTGACCGATACATTGTATGTTATTTTTCAATGTGCCGGTAATACTTCCGGTCACTTTGTGAATTATTCAGCTGGGTCATCTCCCAGAACCCTGGTATTAACAAACACGGTTACTGGTTATGCAGATACAGTAATATATGACAAATCACTACTTGTTAATGGTGCCGGAGTACCTGGAGCAGCAGATGGTGGAGCTGTTTCGTATAATTGGGCAGGAGCAGCAACTTATTATAACCAAGGTTGTGCTGCACCCTTCATTCCTTTATCAGTTGGTATTGCACCAGTTCCAAGTGCTGATTGCATTACAAATGCTTTTACCTTAACTGGAAATGTAATGTCGGGCAGTTATAAAAGCATTCTTTGGGAAGGTGGAACCGGAACATTTTCAACTCCTAATGCTTTGACTTCAAATTATACACCTGGAGCAGGTGAACTTGGAAATGTCACACTTACATTCAACGCAATCGATTATTGTAACGATACAACTTCTACTACAGTCAGCATTGTCGTTCACCCTTTACCGATTGCAAATGCGGGTAGTAATATTTCCATCTGTTCTGGACATACAGGAAATTTGGGAACTACAAATACTGCTGCTTTTTCGTATGTTTGGTCAGCCACAACAGGATTAAGTTCTTCAACAGTTTCAAATCCAACAGTTACGCTTACCAATGTCACAGCAAGTCCAGTCACCAGTACATACACTGTCACTACCACCACTACTGCTACAGGATGTTCAACAACCGACAATGTTGATGTTACAGTTACACCAAATGATATTTCAACTTTTACAACAACACCAACCTGCACTGGTGCAAGTGCTACGATTACAGGTCTGGCTGGCGGAACTTTCACATTTACTTCTCCTCCATCTGATGCTGCAACTATTAATGCTGCAACAGGAATGATTTCAGGAGGAACATCCGGAACAACCTATAACGTGACCTATACCACAAGTGGAACATGTCCGACTTCCACCAATTTATCTGTCACTTCTTTGGTACAAGATATCGCAACGTTCACAACCACTCCAACCTGTACAGGTGCAACTGCAACCATTACCGGTACTTCAGGGGGAACTTTTACATTTACTACTCCTCCATCAGATGCTGCAACAATTAACGCTTCAACCGGGACTATTTCTGGCGGAACAGCAGGAACAACCTATAGCGTTACTTATACAACAAGCGGCACATGTCCGGCTTTTACAAATTCATCCGTAACTTCCTTAACTCAAGACCTTGCAACGTTTACCACTACACCAACTTGTGTCGGAGGAACAGCAACAATAACCGGAACGACAGGTGGTACTTTTACATTTACAACACCTCCCGCGGACGGAGCAACTATCAACGCTTCAACAGGAACTGTAACCGGAGGAACATCGGGTACAACATACAATATTACCTATACCACTGCAGGAGCATGTTCAGCTTCTGGTAGTGCATCTGTAACGGCTTCATCTGTAGACAATGCTTCTTTTACTACCACATCAACTTGTACAGGAGGAACTGCAACAATAACCGGGGTGACCGGAGGAACGTTTACATTTACTACACCTCCTTTGGACGGAGCAACTATCAATGCTTCCACTGGAACAATTACAGGTGGAACTTCGGGTACAACGTATGGTATTACTTACACAACAGCGGGTGCATGTTCAGGAACAAGTAACGCATCGGTAACAGCTTCATCACTAGACAACGCTTCCTTCAGTACTACACCTGCATGCTCTGGAGGGACAGCGACTATTACCGGAACTGCCGGAGGAACATTTACATTTACTACACCAACATCGGACGGTGCAACAATCAATGCTTCCACAGGAACAATTACTGGTGGAACATCGGGTACAACGTATGGTATTACTTATACAACAGCAGGTGCATGTTCTGCTTCAACAAATCAATCGGTAACTTCCTTAATACAAGATAATGCTTCATTCACAACTACTCCAACTTGTACTGGTGGAACAGCATCCATAACCGGTACTTCAGGAGGTACATTTACATTCACTTCACCGCCTTCTGATGGAGCTACAATCAATGCTTCTACTGGAACAATTACAGGAGGTACATCCGGAACAACTTACAATATTACTTATACCACCAGCGGTACATGTCCAGCTACTTCCAATGTACCTATGACAGCCCTTCTCCAAGATGATGCATCTTTCACAACAACTCCAACTTGTACAGGTGGCACTGTCTCTGTAAGCGGAACTTCAGGAGGTACATTTACTTTTACATCCCCTCCTTCTGATGCTGCCACCATTAATAGTTCAACCGGTACAATTTCAGGAGGTTCATTCGGAACAACTTATTCGATTACCTACACAACAAATGGCGCATGTCCTGCATCAGCAATCGTACCAGTTACTGCCCTCACACAGGATGACGCGACTTTCACAACTACTCCAACCTGCTCGGGAGGAATATCAACAGTAACAGGAACACCCGGCGGGACATTTACATTCACAATACCACCTTCAGATGGAGCTGTCATTAATGCCAGTACAGGAATCATTACAAATGGAACTTCTGGAACAACCTACTCCATTACATACACAACCAATGGTTCTTGTCCTGCAGCTTCTAGCGCTAGTGTAACAACTGCTACCACTCCCGCTATACCCGAAACAAACTTCGATACATCCTATTGTTCAATTGATCAATTTCTACCCTTGGTTGTAAATCCCGGAAGCGGAGGAACAATAACTTGGTACAGTGATGCTTCACTTACATACTCAATCGGAACCGGATCCGCATTTAATCCTAGTAATACACTTGGAACAACTGTCTATTACGCAACAGAAACTGCCAATGGATGCCCTAGTCAAGCTGTATTATTTTCGGTATCAATCAAGGATTGTGATATTGTAATACCGACTGCATTTTCACCAAACGGAGACGGTGCGAATGATGTATGGGAATTATCAAATATTGATAAAACTTTCCCAAACAACACAGTATATGTTTATGATCGTTGGGGA
>CAIUKX010000005.1 GCA_903899795.1 uncultured Flavobacteriales bacterium | reverse complement strand
TGAAAGATTTTGTGGATGGAAAAGTATCAACTTCTTTCCCAAGATCATCTTATGTTCCGGGAATTGTCAGTGTCGATTTGAATACAATCTTACCTTCATTTATCGCTAAACGATTGAAAAAAGCGTTTATCGATTTCGATAAAAAAATGAGAGGATATTTGACTAATGATGCTGTTCTCCATGCTCCTGAATCCCGAACTTCATCACCAGTACAAATTCCAAGGGATGAAATAACAATGGAACATCCTGGAGTTAGAGGATTATATCCATGTGCAGAAGGAGCGGGATATGCTGGCGGAATCATATCTGCAGCAATAGATGGGATGAAAAGTGTTGATGCAATCAAAGTCAAAATAGGATAATGGAAAATGTGACAGAAAAGTATGATCAATTGAATTTTAATGTCGTTTTGGTTGAACCGCAAATTCCGAATAATACAGGAAACATAGGTAGATTGTGTGTAGCAACGAAAAGCCGATTGCATCTGATTCATCCATTGGGATTTGAAATTACGGATGCGAGAGTGAAAAGAGCTGGTCTTGACTATTGGCCGGATTTGGAAATCTGTCACCATGAAAATTTTGAAAAGTGGCTGGAAACAATCGAATCGTCAGCAAATCTCTATTTTTTTTCTGCTCGAGCGACTGAATCTTTCTATCAATTAAATTTGAAAAAGGGAGATTACCTCATTTTTGGTAAAGAAGCTGAAGGGTTGAATCCTGAAATCATTGAACAATTTTCAGAAAAATTGGTAAAGATTCCTTTTCCCGGAAAAGTGAGAAGTTTTAATCTTGCAAATGCTGTAGCGATGGCGTTAGGGGAAGGAATTAGACAAATTGATTTGTCTGATTCCCTGTAGGGACAGATCGCGAGACTCCGTTCTTATATGAATTTGAAAAATTAAATAGCCATAGGCTTTAGCCTATGGCTAAATTCCAAAATGGTGATTGGCTTTAGCCAAATTATGGTGTAAATTTTTGAAATCCATATTTTTCGATGAATTCATTGTATTCATCTTGAAATGATTTTTTTGTGTGATGTTCTTCTTGTTTTAAAATATAATTTCTCACTTTTGGTAATACTGATTCTGAAACAGCTACCGCAAAATATTCGTCTTGCCATTCAAATTTTTGTTTTGTCAGATTATTCTTATTTATCCAGTATGCTGATTCTCCTTTAACCATCTGCATCACTTTTTGAATAGTTTGATCAGAACCTAGTGATATCAAACAATGGCAGTGGTCATCGTAACCATTCACAAGATCAATGAAAATGCCTTTTTCTCTAGCATTTTTTCGGATGTGATTCCATATGTTTTTTCTTAATTCAGGTGTGTTTAAGTGCGGTATTCGATGTTTTGTACTCCATACAAAATGGATGTAAACTTTGATATAAGGCATAATTATTAGTTTTTGATTACTTGAATTTAATCAAAAAGCTTAATTAGTTGAAAAGCTATAGTGAATAATTTGGGCTAAAGCCAAAAAAAGAGGTGAGTTAATTACCACAGGCTAAAGCCTAGTGGTAATTGATAATTATTTTCGATAATATATTGAAATCAGAATAAATTTAGAAAGTTATTATATTCCCTTCTGCTTTAGCAGGAGGGAATATAAAACAATAATCAATTTGGCTTTAGCCAAAATACAATCTATTTCCCCCTAAAAAACTCTGATAACAATATCCCTGTTGCAACCGAAACATTCAACGATTCAGCTTGACCAAATCGAGGAATGGTTATCGGTTCTTTAATATGATCAATCACCTTTTGTGAAATACCGTTTCCTTCATTACCTAGCACTAATATTCCGTGTGGTGCAATTGTCTTTTTGTAAATGTTTTCACCTTCCAGCAAGGCGCCATAGATAGGTTCTTTTGTTTTTGAAAGATATTCAACAAGATCACAATAAACCACATTAATCCGAAAAATAGCTCCCATGCTGGCTTGAACAACTTTTGGATTATAGATGTCAACCGTTTCTTTTGAACAGATTATTTCTTTTACGTTGAACCAGTCTGCAAGTCTTAAAATCGTACCCATATTTCCAGGATCTTGAATTCCGTCTAGGGCAATCCTAAAATTGGTATCAATGGTTTTTTTGGCAGGAATTTTGAGAACAACAAGAGAATTATTTGGATTCTTTAATGAAGAGATGGATTTTAGTTCTTCTTCGGTAGCTAAAGCAATTTCAAATGAAGAAGTCGGAACATTAATTTTACTGCTTTTTGTAACACATAAAAACTCGATCGAATGACCAAAAAAATCAATGGCTTCTTGAACCATTTTTTCTCCTTCAACGATGAACAAACCGTACTCTTCGCGGAATTTTTTCTGTTGAAGCGAACGAATCCACTTTATCTTATTCTTAGATAGACTTTGCACCGGACCTTTTTATTACTTTTGTTGTACAATTTATTTCGTTGAGAAAGTTCAAACATACATATATTCTTCTAATTCTGTTGCATCTTATCGCTAGTTGCAGTTTGACAAAGTATGTCCCTCCAAGCAAAACGTTATTGAAGCATAACAAAATAATCATCAAAGGTGATGGAATAAGCAAAGATGAAATATCTTCCTTGATTCGTCAGCAATCTAATACCGAGGTGCTTAAAGTAAAATTGGATTTAATTATTTTCAATAGTATTGATTCTGCTAAAATTGCTGAAAAAAGAATCAGGAAAAATATTGAATTAAGGCAGGCCAATCACAGGAAGTTAGTGGAGCAAGACAAGATGAATACAGATCGAATTGCTCATGCAAGAAAAAGAGGGAAAACCCATTATACGCAGAAAGTAATTACTCTTTTTGATACTTTGGAACCGAGTATGTTCTTTCGTGAATGGTTTAAATACAAGATTGGTGAAAGACCTGTAATGTTTGATAGTACTCATTTTAATAAAACGATAGAGCAACTTCATATTTATATGAAGAAAAAAGGTTTCTATTACGCCAACGTAACAGGTTCAGTTGAATATGTAAAACGACGTAAGGCTAATGTCACTTACACAATTGAAACAGGGCCCAGGTACATGATTGATTCTGTATACATTGATTCAGTCGAAATCCCTTGTACCAATGATGCACTCTTAGCTTATTTTAAACTGTTTTTGGAAAATCCAGACAATTCTTTGGTCGGAAAACCATTTGATATTGATTATCTGGAGGAATACAGGACTAAATTAGCTCGTTTCATGAAGGATCAGGCTTTGTATGGCTATAGTCCGTCTCATTTCACTTATTTGGTGTACACTGAGGATATGAACAAAGAAAAGATGACCGTTAAGTTAGGTTTTCAGTTGGCCGACAGAATGGTACCATCACCTCTGGATCATAAAGTTTTGATCAAAAAGAAGTATCAGGTCACATACGTGAAAGATGTATATTTCCATGTACTGGATACAACTTTATTTAAGGGTAATTTCAAGTTGGCTGCTCAAGAGAAAGGAGCATCACTCGATGGAGTCTATTTACCAACCTTGGATACACTTTGTTACAAAGTTATCAAGAAGAAAAACTCTGAAGATTTGGATTCCGGCCGAATTGTTTATATCCTTTACAATGGAGAATTGATTTTAGAGCCGAAATTAATTGAAGTTCAATCCTTGGTAGAAAAAAACTTTATATTAACAGAGACAAATCTGGAGTCGACCCAATACCGATTGCAACAGATGGGGCTGTTTCAAACTGTGAAAAGTGAGATTGTGGAAATTCCGGAGTCGAATAAAGTAGATGTACACTATTATCTGATTCCGAATAAGAAAGAGTCTTTTGGGTTTCAGCCGAGATTAACAACATCCAATGGTTATTTGGGATTGACGGCTGGGTTGAATTATTCGAACAACAATATGTTTAGGGGAGCCGAACGATTCACTTTTGGAATCAATGGTGGATTTCAGGCACAGCCAGCCATTTTTGATGATAAGATTGATCCTACCAATATTAAAGCTGTTACAAATAAATTCTATCAGTTTGAGATCGGGCCTTCTATTAAAATGGAATTACCAGGACTATTTCCAATTGAAAAAACCAAGACCAATAAATATCGACTGGCTAAAACGGTGATTTCTACGGCCTATAGTTTTCAGAATCGAGATGTCTTTTCGAAGAAAATTTTTCAAATGAATTATCTTTGGAAATATGCCGTGGGTAAAACGCAAACATTCCAAATGGGCTTGCCCTTAGTTTCCGTTATTAAGTTTGTGAAAATCCATAAAACGACCGATTTTGAATCGAAATTGAATGCATTGAATGACGTCTTTCTGAGAAATACTTATAGCAATCAGTTCATTTGGCAAGATTGGAAATTGACCTTTGAATACCGTGATAACAATACCATTTCCAAAAAAAGAAATTCTTCCTTTTACTTCAATAGTTCATTCGATTTGGCTGGAAATATGCTCGCACTTTTTAAGAAGTATCAGGCTCAGGATGCAACTACTGGACAATATAAAGTTTTTGGACTTGCTTATTCGCAGTTTGTTCGTTTGGATAATGAGGTGATTTATTCCTATCCATTACTAAAAGGAAAAAGTCTTAATTTCAGAGGACTGGCGGGTTCGGGGATAACTTATGGGAATTCAAAAACATCGATGCCGTATGATTATAGTTTTTACGCTGGGGGATCAAATGATGTTAGAGGGTGGAGAGCGAGAGCTTTGGGGCCTGGGTCGTATAAATATTATTTAGATACAGCAAGAACAGCAATTCAGGTAGGGGATATCCGTCTTTCGGGTTCCATTGAATATCGTTTTCAATTCAGCAAGTTGTTAAAAAGTGCGTTCTTCTTGGATGGAGGAAATATTTGGACACTGCGGGATGATGCCAATCGACTTGGAAGCAAGTTTACCGGAAATTGGTACAAAGAAATTGCACTTTCAACAGGGATGGGATTCCGTTTCGATTTTGATTATTTCCTGATTCGTTTTGACGTTGGTATTCCGATTCATAATCCTGCATTGCCGACAGGTGAACGATGGATTTTTGAAAAACATCCTACCTATCACCAGGAAGTGACTAATTTCTTAACTTTGAACAATACACCTATTCATCCGATGTCGGCAAATGCATTAAGTAAAATCGGAGGAAATTTATTCAAACCTTCCATTAGCTTCGGTATTGGTTATCCGTTCTAAGATTTCAGTTTGGGATGTTATTTCTTTTTCAAAGGACTGGCAAAAAATCGTGAAAACTCCTTCGATAATTGTTCGTATTTCTCCAGTTGGTTATCATCTTTACAAATCGATCGGATTTCTTCAAAGTGATGATAATGCGTTTGTTCAATTTTACGATTTACTTCAGTTATCGAATCAATTAAAGAATCAATCTGCTCACCGTTTTTTGAATCTTCATTCAGGTGTTTATACAGCTCTTTTTTGAGTTTAACTTTATTATCCTGCAGTTTTCGGATGGTAATCTGGTGCTGTTTGATGTAGCCTTCATATGTTTTTTGCTGCTCTTTATCCAAGTCCAATTGTTCAATGATATACATTTTTGGACCTTCCGTTTCTTTCGGATGTGGAGGATGGTGCTTTCTGTTCAAGTACATGAAGCTGACGCTACCAATATTTAAAAGAACGAGTACAAAAATAATGGCTTTATAAATAATTTTCTTTTCCATGGGCTTTGTTAATACAATTGATCACTGTTCAATTTTTGTTGTTCATAGATGATTTCATTGTCCGTGGATCGGGCATCATCATTGGAAATAGCTTTTGCTACAGTGATATTTAGAAAAAATATAATGCAAAGCGAAGCCATTGAGAGAAAAGCCCATTTCAGCGGGACTTTTTCTTCTTTTGAATAGTGAAGTCGCGTTTGAATCTTTGAAAAAAGATAGGGCGAAGGTTCCGCTTTTTCCATTCCGTTCAAGCTATTCAATATTTCTGATGACCATTTTTCCTGTTCCATATCCTAATAGACGATTTTTTTTTTTATTTCTTGCGCAAGCTTGGGTATTTTTTTTGAAGGGTGGATTGTAAATTTTGTTTTGCCCTGAAAAGATAGGAATCAACCGAGGAAATACTTGCTTTCATAATTTCACTGATTTCCCCATTGGAAAGTCCTTCCACTTTAGAAAGTAAAAAAGCTGTTTTTTGGTTTTCAGGTAATTCGTTGATGCATTGGAATAAAATAGCGGCATTTTCTTTTTGTTCAGCAATAATTCCGGGATGTTGAAATTCAACAGCATCATTTACCAATTGTCCGCTGGAATTAAATAAACTACTAACAAATGCTAATCTTTTTTTTCTGTTCTTTGCTTTTAAATTGTCGAGACATTTGTTGATTGTAATCCGATAGATCCAAGTTTTTAAGGATGATTGTTGTTCGAATTTATCAAGTGAATGGTGGATTTGTACAAAAACATCTTGTGTCACTTCTTCAGCATCTTCGACGGATTGAAGATAACTCAATGCAAGGTTGTAAACCAATCGGTTGAATTGGTTGTACAGTTCCCTGAATTTTGTTTCTTCCAGCGTCATAAAAGCGAATTCTGTCGATGAAGCAAAAGAACAGAATCCATTTCTCTTTATCTAAAAAGATCGGCAAAGGGCAAAAAAGTATCGGGGAATTGATTTTTAATGTTGAATGTTGAATGTTGAATGTTGAATGTTTGATTCTTTTACAGAAGGTTCACCTTTTTTCGTAAATGTAAAATGTTCTCGTTGTATCGATTCTAACTCAAAAGACGGTAGAATTTGTACATATCGTTTTCATACACTCTCCATACACTAGCTATACAGTTCCTATACAGTTCCCATACTTAAGGTTTAATCTTCCAATACCGTCAGATTTGCAAAACGAAGCAAAAGTGTTTTTGCTCCTTTTCCTAAG
This sequence comes from uncultured Flavobacteriales bacterium, assembly GCA_903899795.1. Taxonomy (GTDB): domain Bacteria; phylum Bacteroidota; class Bacteroidia; order Flavobacteriales_D; family Crocinitomicaceae; genus CAIUKX01. The sequence goes on along the minus strand of CAIUKX010000005.1, from coordinate 260 downwards.
AAGAAGATCGTAGCTTTTTTATCGACTCCCTGTCCTTCGATAGCTGTCACTTTTCCTTTTCCAAAGAGTTCGTGTTGCACATTGTAGCCTACTTTTAAACCCAGTTGTTCTCGTCCATTCTCTGAAGATGAAGTTTTGATTTCGCTCACAGCCTTCATTCCAGATGGTGCAGAAACTGAGCGATTCAGTCCACCGGTAAAAGGTTTGTCGAATCCAGTCATTCTACTGTTGAGTGAACGTCCGCCGGGTCTTTCGGAAGC
>CAIUKX010000004.1 GCA_903899795.1 uncultured Flavobacteriales bacterium | reverse complement strand
ATTCAGCTTTACAAACAATCGCTTGAAATCGAGCCATGTGATCACCTGGCTTTTTACAACCTGGGACTTTTATACGCTACTAAAGGGGATTTTAATAATGCGATCAAAAATATGCAGATTTACTTGACCCTCTACCCTACTGCGCCTGATGCACGCGGTGCGCAAGATAAAATTTACGAGTGGGAAGGAAAGAAAAAAGCAAGCACTCCCACAACTTCAGATCCGGAACTTGTAAACACACTTAAAGATCCAACACACGAACGAAATGCCAACTTCATGATGGGATTTGGAATCACTACTCCAAGAGGAAACACAGGATTATTTGATCCGACTGAAACCGATGTCTCCCGTTTTTTCTCAAGTGGAAAATTAGGTTTAAAAAATGGATTTTATACCGAAATTGGAGTCTCTGTTAACCCGATTGCATTGGGTGGTAAAACAAATAAGAAAATACACTTCTTGTTTGAACCATTGGCGATGCGCTATTCTCAAAACGATATAGATTGGAGCAAAGCCGGAGGGTTTTATGCCAACAGAAGTGCCTACACAAAGAATTTCAGATTGCTGGAAATGGGAGAAAAATTTGGCATCAGAGTCGATCCTGCACCTCAGTTATTTTTCTCGGTCTATTACAAGCCTGCTTTGGTAATGAATGTTTTTGAAATGGAAATCAGTCAGAAAACGGGTGATTATGAATGGTCACTGATGAATGCCAATGGAAGTGCTTATGTTCGCTTGAGCAACACAATCGGATTTGCTGTCCGCTACCATTTTCTATCAATAGGTTATGAGTTTTACAGTGTGAATTTGAAGTACGATGTTCGCAATTATTATCATGATGCAACTCCACAAAATACAACGGGGTACGATATTATTACAAAAGCAAAAGGGAAAACACCTATCCAGTTTGGAGTTTTCAGAATTGCACTGTATTTGTAAGAAATCACGTAGGGAATTTTCTCTGTAAAAATATCGTTGAATGTAAATTCATGTGTATTTTAGTCCAAAAAAATAAAACAAACACAATGAAAACATTTCTTTACACTTCTCTCCTATTCTTCTTTCTGATAGCTCCTTCAGTACTTTTTTCTCAAAGCAAGGAAGTCGATTACAAAGACGGTGAAACTGCTTTGAAAGGATATTTCGCCAAAGATAAAGCGGGAAGAAAAAATGCACCCGGTGTGGTCATTGTTCACCAATGGATGGGCTTGACCCAACATGAAAAAACGGTGGCTGATAAATTAGCCGGACAAGGATACAACGTACTAGCAGCAGATATATACGGTGTGGGGCATCTTCCAAAAAACCGGGAAGAAGCAGGAAAAGAAGCCGGAAAATATAAAAATGATTACAAAACATTTCAGTCACGGATTAAAGCAGCCATTCACGAATTGATTTTATTGGGTGCAGATTCGAATAAAATTGTTGTGATTGGTTATTGTTTCGGAGGTACAGGTTCGCTGGAAGCTGCACGAGCAGGTTTTCATGTAAAAGGTGTAGTTTCCCTTCACGGTGGTTTGGGAAAAGATACACTTCGCGTGAACGATTCGATCAAAACAAAAGTACTTGTACTTCATGGTGCCGATGATCCTTTTGTTTCCAAAACAGAAATTGAACGTTTTCAAAAAGAAATGAAAGCATCTAAAGCCGACTGGCAGATGATCTATTATGCAAATGCAGTGCATGCTTTCACACAGGTTGAAGCTGGAAACGATAATTCAAAGGGAGCTGCTTACAACCAATTGGCAGATGCGCGTTCGTGGGAACATCTGAAATTATTTTTGAGGGAAGTGTTTGAATAATTTTGAATGTATAACATACGCTGAAGCAGGAGGTATGTGGCATAAATGCTACGACAATGTGAACCTTCATCAGCCATACCGACTGTTTACTGTTGGTAATCTGAAATGGGATTTAAGGAGAAATCGAGAATATTTAGCCAGTAAATCAGAAATAACAGATCATCTTAAAAAATGTCTTGATACATTAAGAAAGAAAATTTCTTTAGAAGTAAGATTTGAAACAAGTTTAATTGTCTAATGAAGAAATTGAACTGAATGTCCAGTATAACCGGTATTTCCAGTTGAAACCGAATCTGATGGTAAATTTTGTTTTATTAAACTATTTAATCTTTTTCAATTGTGTTTTTTGCATTAAATTAATTATTATAAACTATAAAATATCAATGTAATAAACAGGTTAAATAAATCAAATAAATAATTCTAACGATATATTTAAATTTTTAATTTCCCAATAAGGTGTAACTCTGTATACTCCAATCTCAGAAATTTCTTTTGTGTGACATAGGGCAACTTTATAAAGTGAGCTGCATTCAAAAAGTTTAAAAGAAAATTCATTTACCGCCGATTCAATTGGATTTTCCTGAAATTGTATCTTTTCACCTTTGTTAAATAAGAAACTAAAGCTTTTTGGAGATAGAGAAAAACCTTTTCCAATTGCTTTCATATAGGATTCTTTTAAGGTCCAAAGATTCAATAGTCTGCTTTTTTGCTCATTCTCTGGGAGTTGATCAAATTCTTCTAATTCTAGATCGGTCATAAACGTTTTTCGAATTCCAAAATCTATTTTTTTTGAGTAATTTTCAGTGTCTATCCCAATTGTTATAGAATTCTCTACGACTGCCAAAACAATTAATCCTTCGGTGTGAGAAACGTTAAAAGTTATATTTTTTGATCTATTTTTTAAGAAGGGTTTTCCATATGAATTAGTTTCAAATTGAATCTGATCATAACTTTTTCCAAGTCGACCAGAAAGAATCTTCCGCATCAAGGTTCTAGTTAGTAAATACTGGTCTTTATCTTTCTGAAAAAAGAATTTATGCATAAATTCTTTTTCACCACTACTCAAATATTTGTCATAAACCGATAATGGCTCTAATTTAAAATATTCCAT
>CAIUKX010000003.1 GCA_903899795.1 uncultured Flavobacteriales bacterium | reverse complement strand
TTGCTCAGACTCCTGTACTAAATATCAATAAAGAAGTGAAAATTGATGTCAGCAATTTCGCGGATGGGTTATATACCCTTCAGATTGCTTTTGATGGAAGTGTGAGTAACTCACAATTGATAATCAAAAAGTAATACATTTTTATTTGTTAGTATGAAAGCGGCTTCGAAAGAGGTCGCTTTTTTGTTTTGTGTGATTACTAACGTGAAGACTTCTTTTTGTTCTCTGTAAACGGTGAAATAGTATTGGTTTGAGGTAATTAATGATTATCTTAAAATTTCGATTATTTGGAACTTGCATGGTAATATTTACTGTAAATTGTAAATAGATAAAATCGATAGAATTTATTCGTTTTTAATTAGTTAAACAAATCGTAATGCTTCAATTGACTGTTAAATTTTCACTAGCATCCCTCTTTGTCGTAATCTGGATACTCATTTCTGGTTTGGCATTTTCTCAAAATGATTGGGAGAATCCTCAACTGACAGGATTAAACAATGAAAAACCTCATGCATACTTTCTTCCCTTTGCAAATGAAAATTCGGCGATTCAGGGTGATGCTAGTTCTTTTATTCAATCGTTGGATGGTTTATGGTCGTTTCAGTTGGTGAATACTCCAGCAGAACGATCTGTAAAGTTTCAGGAAAACAATTTTGATATTTCTAACTGGAAAAAAATAAAAGTTCCGGCTAATTGGCAAATCGAAGGGTATGATAAGTTTATTTTCACAGATGTAGAATATCCTATTCCGCCAAACCCACCGTATGTAACGAAAGATTATAATCCGGTAGGTTCATACAAACGAACATTTTCCATAGCAAAAGAATGGGATGGAAAAGATGTGTTTCTGCATTTGGGTGGTGTCAATTCTTTTTTTTACCTATGGATCAATGGTCAATATGTTGGCTTAGGAAAAGACAGTAAGACTCCGGTTGAATTCAATATTTCGAAGTATTTAAAGAAAGATGAAAATTCGGTGGCTCTGCAGGTGTTTCGTTTCAGTGATGGAACCTACTTAGAAGGTCAGGACATGTGGAAATTAAGCGGAATCGAGCGAAGCGTTTATTTGATTGCTCGTCCGAAACAATTCATTCAGGATTTTGAATTATCAGCAGATTTGAACGAGACCTATCAAGATGGAATTTTCAAGGCAACTGTTACTATGAAATCTGGTTCAAAATTCAAGAAAGGGGAAAGCCTCGAAGTAAAATTATTGGATGATCAAAAAGAAAGTAAATCGATCTGGACAAAGAAAAGTCAGATTCATTCTTTGGATTCATTGAACTTTTCATGTGTGATTCCCAATGTGAGAAAGTGGAATGCTGAATTTCCGGAATTATATACGGTTGTCATCAATCATTTGGATAAAAATGGAGTGATCATTGAAAGTATGGCTCAAAAAATCGGATTTCGGAAGGTGGAAATCAAATTTGGTCTCTTGATGATCAATGGTGTAGCCTTAAAAATTAAAGGTGTTAACAGGCATGAACACGACAATCTCAATGGAAAAGTTGTTACCAAAGAAGGAATGATTGAGGACATCCGTTTGATGAAAAAATTTAATATTAATGCTGTTCGGGCAAGCCATTATCCTAACAACGAGATTTGGTATACACTCTGTGATAAGTATGGAATTTATGTTGTAGATGAGGCGAATATCGAATGCGATGGAATGCAGTTGACGGATCAAATTACCTTATCTGATAAGCCAGAGTGGAAAGCAGCTTATTTGGATCGAACGAAAAGAATGTATGAGCGCGACAAAAATTTCACATGTATTATTACTTGGTCACTCGGAAATGAAAGTGGATTCGGAGAAAACTTTATCGCTACTTATAATTACCTGAAACAAATGGATGAATCGCGACCTGTACAATACGAAGCCACCCCTCGAGATTTACCCTATACAGATATTGTTTGTCCGATGTACAAAAATCTGTCGGTGATGATGGATTATGTGAAAGACTATAGAAATCGTCCGTTCATCCAATGTGAATATGCACACATGATGGGAAACAGCGGTGGAAATCTGACAGACGATTGGAATTTGATCTACAAATATCCTCAATTGCAGGGTGGCTTTATTTGGGATTTCACCGATCAAACATTTGCCCGAAAAGATGAAAAAGGAAATCCGATCTGGGCATATGGAAGTGATTTGGGAAATGTCGGACCTACAAGCGATACCAGTTTTTGTGCCGATGGAATGTTTACTTCGGGTCGAACTCCGCATCCACAGGCATTTGAAGTACAGAAAGTCTATCAGAATGTTTCAATTGTGCCGGTACTATTGATTTCAACTATTTTTACTGTGGAAAACAGGTTCGATTTTACGAACTTGAAAGACATGGCAATTTCATGGAAGATTGAAGGAGATGGCAAAGAAATTGTGACAGGTAACTTGGGAGAACTTGAAATTTTGCCTCATTCTGTTCGAGAAGTGAAAATCGATTTTCCTGAATTCACTCATAATTCAGGAACAGAGTATTTCCTGACCTTTGAAGTGTTTACAAAAAAAGAAAATGAACTTGTCCCAAAAGGGTACAGAATTGCTTGGGAACAATTCAAATTACCGAATGTAAAACCAGTACTTGCACAAAAACCGGATTCAAATTTGAAGCTTATTGTAGAAAAGAAAGATTCCATTTTGAACTTGATTTCTCCCAAATCATCGGTTTCCTTCAATTCAAAAACAGGTTTTATTACTTCCTTCAAAGTAGATGGAAAAGAAACGATTAAAGATGGATTTCATCCAAATTTCTGGAGATCAGCTACAGATAACGATATAGGAACAAGTTCCCAAATTCGATGTTCCATGTGGCAATATACTGACAAAGATATTCAGCTAAAAGCATTTGAACATTCCGTGTTGAATCCGCAGCAATCAAAAGTGATAGCTCAGTATTATTTCCCGCAAGTTGATGCTAATTATAGTATTGTGTATACCTATTCCACGAATGGAGATTTAAACATTTCGGTACAAATGAAAGCAGGAGCGAAGCAGGTCCCGGAACTACCTCGTTTCGGAATGCGGATTTTACTCGAAAATGAGTTCGATAAAACGACATGGTTAGGATGCGGACCTTTTGATAACTATTGCGATCGAAATTCAGCAGCACCTGTTGGATTGTATCAAATGTCGGTGGATTCTTTGTTTTATGCATACCCACGGGCTCAGGAAAGTGGTAACAGAACCAAAGTGAGATGGATGTCGATGACCAATCAGCAAGGTGCAGGATTAATGGTGATCGGTAACAATCTAAGCACCGGGGCAGTTCATTTTGATATGCATTTGATGGACTGGGATCGCTACAACAAGAAAAATCTGCATGGAGGATCGATGAAAAAAGGAGATTTTATCTGGTGGAATATTGATTACAAGCAAATGGGAGTGGGAGGAGATAATAGTTGGGGAGCAAAACCACATTCGGAATATCTTTTACCGTACATGGATTATTCCTATTCTTTTGTACTTCGACCGGTTCATATTAACGATGTTTTACTAGATTTATCTAAAAAAGTATACGAATGATCCGACTATCATTTTTATTAGGAATACTACAGCTTTCTTCCATTGGTTTTTCACAGCCTGAGAAAAGAACGGATTATCCGAATGTGTTGTCGATTCAAACAACTGTACAAGATACATCTAATGTAGAACATTCTTTTTTCTCAGATCAAGGGGCTTGGTTTGCGTATAGTTTACCCAATGAAAAAAAAGATTATGGATCATTTATTGGACCGTTATTGATGAAAATGAACGGTGTTTGGCTCGGAAATGCTTTTTCCAAAATCGTTTTGAAAGAAAATGGAAAAGGGATTGATTTATCAACTGCCAAAGCTTCTTTAAATTATTATCCGGGATTAATATCACAATTGTACGTTATAGATGGATTGGAAATTCAAATGGAATTGATTTTTCAATCGAAAGAATCGGCGCTGATTCAGACGAAAATTGTGAATCTTACTTCGAAAAAGAGAGAATTGGAAATTGCCTATCAACTGGATCCGATAATGAAAGCGGAAATTCGATTGCTTGAAAAAAATGGAGTGATTGTTCGAACAGGATCAAGCAATAAAACATTTTCTATTGTGTTCCCGAATTCTTTGGAAATAGGATATCATAATAATGAAATCAATCTTGGGAAAGTTGATTTGAAAGCAAAAGGGATGTACGAAAATATGCAAGTCCAATCTTATTTTCCAGGAAAGATTGTTTCTAATCAAAAAAATGCTATTGTATTTGAAGCGGAAAAACTCGCGAACGAGACACGCTGGAATGGCTACTTGAACAGTTATTTCAATCGTTCCAAATTGGTGGATTCAGACAAAAAGAAGTTAGCTGTAAAATCGATCATGACTTTAATGACGAACTGGCGTTCAGCAGCAGGTGATTTATTGCACGATGGTGTTTTTCCGTCTGCCAGCTACGATGGGTTTTATGGGTTTTGGTCGTGGGATAGCTGGAAACAGGCTGTTGCTTTGAGTTATTCTAATCCCGAATTAGCGAAGTCGAATATCTTATCACTATTCGATTACCAAGATAAAAACGGAATGATTCCCGATTGTATTTATTTTGATAAAACGGAAAATAATTGGAGAGATACAAAACCACCTTTGGCTACTTGGGCAGTTTACCATTATTATATGGTGACGAAGGATAGAAAATTTCTCGCCGAAATTTATCCCAAGTTGGTGTTGTATCATAGATGGTGGTATCAGAACAGAGATTGTAATCAAAATAATCTGTGTGAATACGGTTCAACAGATGGGACATTGATTGCTGCCAAATGGGAAAGCGGAATGGACAATGCGGTTCGTTTTGATAATAGGAAGATGATTCAATCCAGTGAAAGTGCATGGTCAATCGATCTAGAATCAGTGGATTTGAATACTTATTTGTACAAGGAAAAAAAATATTTGGAAGATTTAGCTCAAAGTTTAGGAGATACAAATGAGGCAGAGCAATGGTCAAAAGAAGCTCAGTTGCTTAAAAAACAAATTAATTCTACATTCTATGATTCTTCAAGGGGATTTTATTACGATAAAACCTTGAGTGGTGAATTTGTTACTTCGGAAGCATCAGAAGGATTCATTCCATTGTGGGCTGGAATTGCAGATTCAATTCAAGCTTCACGAGTATCGATTATGATTTCGAAGTCAAATAAGTTCAACACGTTTGTACCGTTTCCAACTGTTTGTGCCGATCATCCTTTGTTCAATCCATTGAAAGGATATTGGCGAGGACCTGTTTGGCTGGATCAATTCAATTTCGCAATTGTTGGATTAAATAACTATAAATATTTTGCTTTAAGTGAAGAGCTTACGAATAAATTATTAAAGAACGGAGAAGGGCTTTTGAGTAATCAACCATTGAGAGAAAATTACCATCCCATTACTGGCAAAGGATTGAATGCGATAAATTTCAGTTGGTCAGCAGCTCACTTATTGATACTCTTGAACAACAATTAATGATAAAAGTAAAAACGATGAATTTTACAAGTGAAGAGGTACAGGAAATAGCTTTGGTAAAGTACGGAATCAGTGCTGAAGTGAAAGTATTGAATGGCTACGATGAAGAAAATTACCAGTTAACCGGTGAGAAAGGTGAAAAACACATCTTTAAAATCGCAAGCGAAAATCATGATTTGGGATTGATAAAAGCACAGATTTTAGTTTCAAAGCACTTGAATGATGCTTCCAGATACCAAGTGTATTTGGTAAATAAAGAAGGACAGAAAATCACGATCGTAGAAAAAGAGGGAAAGCAATTTTTTGTTCGTGTCTTGTCATTCTTGGAAGGAATATTTTGGGTAGATGTACAAAATCGATCTTTGTCCTTAGCTAAAAGTTTGGGAATCTTTTTGGGAAAATTAGACACGCGATTACAAGGATTTGATCATTTTTCTCTTCATCGAAAATTTGAATGGGATCTCCAAACTTGTTTACGAGCGAGAAAGAATCTGCAGTATATTCAATCACATGAAATTCGCCGGTTGGTAGCTTATTTTCTTTTACAGTATGAAATGGAAGTGCTTCCGGTTTTGGATGATTTACCCCAAAGTGCTGTACACAATGATGTCAACGATTACAATGTATTAACGGATGGGAATGAAGTCACAGGTTTAATTGATTTTGGTGATTTGATTTATACTCAAACAGTTAATGAATTGGCAATTGCTTGTATGTATGCCATGCTGGACTCGGAAAATCCTTTGGAAGTAGCTGTTAAAGTGGTTGAAGGTTACCATGAAAATCATCCGTTGACAGAATTGGAAATCAGTGTTTTGTACTATCTGATTGCTACAAGAATGTGTATCAGTTTGACAAAGTCTGCTTATAATTCGGCTCATGACAGTGATAATGAACATCATTTTTTAACCGAAAATTCAGGAATGAAATTGATTCAAGAATGGATTAAAATAAATCCGGTTAAAGCACAGGATTCCTTTCGATTAGCTTGTGATTTTTTATCATTGATAGATACTGATTCAGATTATTCAGAACATATTTCGGAACGAAAACATTTCATCGGAAAAAATTTAAGCATCAGTTACATCAAGAAATTGAAAATCGAAAAAGC
>CAIUKX010000002.1 GCA_903899795.1 uncultured Flavobacteriales bacterium | reverse complement strand
GGCTGATGCAAAAATACAACGGCAAGTACGATGAAGCGATGGAAACCTTCAAACGCTGTAAGAAAAAATATTTAAAGGATAAAAAAAGTTATCTCTATCAAAAATCAGCACGGGAAGTTGAATCCTGTCTTTGGGCAAAATCAGGTATCAAGGATACATCGAAAGTTGAATTTTTTCGACTTCCTGAAACCATCAATACAAAAGATTCAGAGTTTGGACATATCATTCACGATGGAAAATTTATCTTTTCGTCTTTACGCGCTGATTCCATACCGACAGATGAAGAAGTCTATTCTACAGATTATAAAACAAGACTCTACTCATCAAAAATAACAAATTCTGAATTTGAAGAATCAAAGCGAATCGAAGATTTATTTTTTGAAAAATTCAACAGTGGCAACGGTACATTCTCACTGGATGGAAAGCGATTTTATTTCAGTCGTTGTATGGATGAAAGCTACAATTACAAATGTAAAATAATGGTAGCCAACTACGCCAATGGAAAATGGTCGAACATCGATTCTTTGGGAGATATCATAAATGAACCTAAAGTAAATACAACAATGCCTTGCATCGGAGAATTGGACGGACAGGAAGTTCTCTTTTTTGCTTCCGACCGAACAGGATCTGAAGGCGGAATGGACTTATGGTACAGTGTAATTAAAAATGGAACACAATATTCAAAAGTAAGATCCGTCAAAGCCATCAATTCGATAGACAACGAGTTAAGTCCTTGGTGGGATAAAGTGAACAAAAGACTTTATTTTTCATCTTCCTGGCACAACGGGTTTGGAGGATCTGACGTGTTTTACTCTAAATACACTACTCAATTCGAAAACCCAATCAATCTTGGACTACCGATCAACAGTTCAGCTAATGACATCTATTATTTCCGTGATGGTGATACTTCCTATGTCACCAGTAACAGAATCGGTGTTCTATACAGTAAAAATCCAACCTGTTGCAGTGATGTTTTTTCAGGAAAACCACCGAAAATTATCATTCCACCAACACCCAAAGAAACATTGGCTGATCTTAACAAGCGTTTGCCCGTAACCTTTTATTTCCATAACGACGTTCCAGATCCACGTTCACACGATACAGTTACCAAATTAAATTATATTAACAGCTATACGGCCTATCGTCAAATGTTAGATCAGTATAAAAAAGAATATTCAACCGGTTTATCAGGTGATCGAGCCGAAGAAGCAAAAGAAGATATCGAAAGTTTCTTTGTCGAATACGTTGATCAGGGAGTTAAAGATTTGGAACTTTTCAGGGATTTGTTACTTGAAGAATTACAAGAAGGTGCTAAAATCAGAATCACGGTTAAAGGTTTCGCCAGTCCACTTGCTAAAACAGACTACAATGTCAAACTTACCAAACGAAGAATTTGCTCATTGGTTAATTACCTGACGGAATTTGATAACGGTGTTTTTGTTCCTTACATCAACGGAACTGCTTCAAACGGAGGAAAAGTTGAATTTGCTGAAGTTCCTTTTGGAGAATATACAGCCAATAAATTAACGAGTGATAATCCGAATGATTTAAAAAACTCCATTTATTCCAGATCTGCAGGGATCGAACGAAAAATTGAAATTCAAAGTGTGAATTACATGGATACATTGAGCCATGATTTAAAAGATGAAGAGAAGATCATAACTTTGGCGACTTCAAAACAGGTTATGGATGCCGGACGAATCAAACCTGGAGATGTAATCGAGCGCACGTATACGATCACCAATACAGGAAAGAAAGCTATTGATTTGGAAGATTTCAATGAAAAAACAATTCCTTGTCCCTGCAATACTGCCAAAATAGAAAAGAAACACCTTGAAGCTGGAGAATCTACTTCTGTCCGCATGACATTTGATTCAAAAGGTTACGACGGTCAAGTGGTGAAATCCATCCATGTGAAAGTAAAGGATCAGGAAGGTGAACTACGCCTGATTATGACTACTGAGATTGTTCCTTAAAGGTTTGTCACTAAATTTACTTGGAATGTAGTACCTTTGTATTCATATGTCTGAAAACACAAGTACTACTGTACCAAAAATACAACATGAACGATTAAAATTCATCGACATGGCAAGATCCATTGCCATTATTCTGATGTTGGAAGGACATTTCATTACCTTAACATTTAGAGATTATCAACCACTAACAGATACACTCCGAAAAACCGGAAATTCAGGTTCAACCGTCTTTGATTGGTGGGTGAACCTCCGAGGCTTTACAGCTCCATTGTTTTTTACAATTACTGGATTGGTGTTTGTCTATTTACTAACGAAACATGAGGAAAAAGATGGAAAAACTCCTTTCTTCAAAATACCCCGGGTAAAAAAGGGAATCCGACGTGTGATTATGATCCTGTTTTGGGCATATATACTGCAAATCAATTTAAAATATTTGATCTACTATTTACATGGAAATATGAATAGTCAGCTTTATGCTTTCCACATTTTACAATCTATTGCATTAGGAATTGCTTGCTTAATTCTCATCTACGGATTTCATAAACTCATAAAAAAAGGTCCCTTATCCTTTTACTATTTAATAAGCGGAATTATTTTTTTTTCCTTATATCCTTATTTTCACACCTTCAGCGAAGGACATTATTTTCCCGAAAAAGCACCTGAAGTCATTCAAAATATTTTTCATGGACCAAAATCAGAATTCCCTATTATTCCTTGGATGGGTTTTGTTTTATTTGGTGGAATGTTGGGAGCGATCACTCATCAATATGAACAATACCTAAGAAAGAAATGGTTTCCTTATCTCACCTTTTTAATCGGCCTATTCTTATTTTTATTTGCTTCGGTTTTCGGGAAAGGGATTGATTATCTTCTTGCCCATTTTTTCGAACAAAGTTCGAATTTGATGTTTGAGAAAAATTCATGGTTATATGCAAAATTTGCAGAAGTCATAATGCTTCTAAGTTTCCTTATGTTGATTGAGCAATATATTAAAATCAAAGAATCACTATTTTTAAAAATGGGCCAAAATACACTGCCAATCTACATTGTACATGTCATCATTTTATACGGTGCTATCACAGGTTATAGCTTGAAAGATCTCTTTAAAACAGAATTAACAGCATCTGAATCCATTATCGGAGCAGTTTTATTTATTGTAGCTTTTGCATTTTTTATTAAATATATTGAATGGTTCCGCGAAAAATTCGGAATGACTAGAAGTAGGATAGTTGGGAAAACAAAAGCGCTTTTTAAAGTATTTAACAAAGCATAAATAATAATAGCACAGAATATCCTATTTTTACAAACAAATCTTTGATACGATAGATAACTTAATGAAACCAAAGAGCAGATTGATGTTTATAGATATGGCAAGATCGATTGCCATACTTTTGATGTTGGAAGGTCACTTTGTTGACGATTCATTGATGGAAGTGTACCGAGACCGGACAAATTCTATTTTTACAACGTGGGAATTCATTCGTGGATTTACATCTCCAATTTTCTTAACAGTAACAGGAATTGTATTCGTTTACCTTTTAATGGGTAACAACCATTTGAAGTATTTTCAGAACATACGTGTTACTAAAGGATTTAAACGATCCATCGAACTATTATTTTGGGGGTATTTGCTTCAATATTACGCTTTCCACGTGTTGCAGTGTATTGGTGTTGGTATTTTTACAATATTGGTTCTCTACGGTCTTTACAAGCTGATTCGGGTTATCCCTCTTTGGATTTATTTCTTTGTTGGTGGCACTCTTGTTTTCTCTTCTTACATTTATTTTGCCACGCTCCCTCCTACTCAATATTGGCCGGCTGGAGCCCCATCTTTTATTCAAAATATGTTTCAGGGAGAATACTCCATCTTTCCTATTTTACCACGAATGGGATACACTTTATATGGTGCGATGTTTGGAGTTTTACTCCATAATTTAAAAGATCATGTAAAAAAATGGGGATTTGCTTTTAGTGTAATTACAATTGGTGTTTTCCTCTATTTCTTTTTGAAAGAGATTTTTATTTACGTGGACTACAAAATGGGAAATCAATTCTATCACATTTACAAATTAGATTGGCTGTATGAATGTTTAGGAATGGTAATGATTGTTCTAGGAATGCTTATGATCATCGAAAAGTTAATCGGTGAAATAAAACCAAGTCTATTTTTGAAAATGGGACAAAACACTTTAACGATTTATATCCTTCACATGATTATCCTTTATGGTAGTATCACCGGATTTGGTTTGAATCGTCTGTTTCATCATGCACTAACACCTTGGCAAGCTGTAACAGCTGTTGTTCTGTTCTTAACTTTATTCTTCTTTATCATCAACTATCTAGATCGAATCAAGGAAAAATTGAGTTTTATACTCGTTCCCGTTCGAACAACGATGAACCGTATTTTTGGTATTAAAGATTAATTCCTCTAAAACTTTTTATATTTTTTTAGGCTGATTGGAAGTTGTAACCGGAACCGATGGCTTGATCTTTTTTGGTTTTTTTGGATCTTTGAAATAAACCTTTCTATAGATAATCCTCTGGCCACAGTTGTCATTTACGGTTAAAACAATCGAATAAACACCTTCTCGTTTGAACCGATGTTCAACATTTGGTAAATCTGAACTATTATTATCACCAAAATCCCAATGAACGGAGGTTGCATTTGGATAATAGGATTTGCAGTGTGCTAAAAATTGACCCGTTTCAGTTCTTTCATACCTCACATCCAAAGTATTTTGCCGCAATTTATACCGCTCAATATTATTGGAAATATAATTATAGGAAGCCTGCTGAATAATTTTAGCCACTTTCGGATCAACTGTCGAAGTAAATCCGTCTTCTGGACTAGCTTTAAAAATAGCCGAATAAAACGTACAAGCAATTAGAAAAGAGCCATTGATGGCCGGATGCTGATTGTCCTCAACATATAAATTTATATCCGGATGATTTTCATGAACAGTCTCCCAAACTTGTCCTACAGGTACAATCGGCAGTGAATATAAGTCAGCAATATATTGATATCCTTGTGCAATCTTATCACTCATTTTTTGATAGGTATCCAAGTCCGGATTATCATGAATTCCATTTTTATAACCCCATGTCATATATAACAAAACATTCGTACACGGATTATTGGAATATACAGAATCAATGATTCGGTTGAAATAAGGTACAAAAGACGTGTCCAAATAAGCAGGTGCATGTGTCAACTCACGGCTAAAACCTTGAATGACTACGTAATCCCATTTTTTACTTTTGATTTTTTCAAACATTTCCGGCCGTTCACAATGCATTTTACATGTGTGATTACTTTTCGCGCTCATTTCTACATTGATCTTCACACCTTTCGAAACCGCAATTTCCTGAAAAATATTAGGCATATTATTGTAGTGTGTATAACTGTTACCAATGAAAAGGACATTCATCGGTTCTACATTTGCAAAAGTTACAAATCCTGTAAACAGACTAAGCAAAAGAATTAATATGCGTATAATAAAAAATTGTTTCATGTATTTCAATCCGAGTATTGATTAAATCGTAACAAAATTACAACAAAAATTAAACCAAAAAAGCACCCATCTGAGTGCTTTTGATTTTATGTAGACCTGAACACAAGATCAGGCTTTTCGAATTTGTTCAGCTATTTGTGCCAGTTCATCGTGAGTTAACGTGAGTTTTGGCTGCATAAAATTCATATCTGACATTGCATTCATTGGTATGAGATGAACATGAGCATGAGGTACTTCCAGTCCAATAATTGTCACACCTACTTTTTTACATGGAAAAGCTACTTTAATTTTCGCTGCCACTTTTTTCGAAAAGACAAATAATCCAGCCAAATCTTCATCATCCATATCAAAAACATAATCTGTCTCTATCTTTGGAATCACCAAAACATGACCTTTTCTCAAAGGAGTAATATCCAAAAATGCCAGGTATTTATCATCTTCAGCCACTTTATGGCATGGAATTTCACCTCTGACTATTTTTGAAAAAATGGAACTCATCCTCTGGAAATATTTAAGATTTCAAATTTCATATTTCCATTAGGGGTTGTGATCTCAGCAATATCCCCTATCGCTTTACCCAACAAACCTTTACCAATTGGAGAATCCATTGAAATTTTCTTTGCTTTTAAATCAGCTTCATTTTCGGCAACAAGCGTATATTCAACCTCCATCCCGTTTGCCACATTCTTAATATGCACTTTGGAAAGAATAAATACTTTGGAATTATCAATAGTAGATTCATCTATCACACGGGCATTTGAAATAATGGTATCCAATTTTGAAATCTTCATTTCAAGTAAACCTTGAGCTTCCTTTGCAGCATCGTATTCAGCATTCTCAGATAAATCACCTTTATCTCTAGCTTCAGCAATTTGATTTGAAATAGCTACTCTTTGGACTGTTTTCATTTCATGAAGCTCTTTCTTCAATCGATCTAAACCTTCCTGCGTATAATATGTAATTTGGGACATCTTATTATTTATTTAATCTATCTACAACAAAAAACAAGAGAGCTCAAACTGAACTCTCTTGTTATACAAATATATTAATTATTTTTTTTACTTGATGCTAATCGTAGCTCCTAAAGTATGGATTACACCAAAACTACCTGCAAAACGAGCACAGTACTCAATACCTAATGCACTTTTGTTTTTACCAACTAAAGCATCAACTGAGAAACCAGCTGTAGGTCCAACCAAAGCATTCGATCTGTTTACAGCAGATAATAGATACTTTTCGTAAACATAACCACCTCTAAGATTGAATGCCATTTTACCAGTAGTCAAGCCATAATCAAATCCTACACGGTATTGATCATACGAGAATGAGTTAGCAGTATAGGCAAAAGCAGCTGTTAATTTGTTTTTCGGATCAAAAATAAAGTCATAAGATCCTCCAATATTCAACAATGCCGGTAACTCAAAATCTTGAGTTCTTTCATCCAAAGTAGCAATGCTTCCCGTGTTGACATAATTAGCTTGTTGATTCAAACCGTCACCTTTGTAACGCATAGTCGGCCCAACATTTTTCAATGCGATACCAAACTTGATCTGATCCTTTTCACCCGTAACGTAACGAATTCCAACATCTAATGCAACTCCCATTGCTTTCATGTTCGACATACTTTCAGAAATAACTTTCATATTAATTCCGGCATGGATAGAACTTGAAAAAGAACGTGCATAACCTAAGTTGAAAACGTTAATTCTTGGAGAGAAAGTTCCAATTTTTCCTTCAGGGTTATCAACAGTTGTGATCATAACATCCCCAAAATTCATCGATTGGATACTCAACGCGAAACAAGAATTTTCAGAAACTCTTTGCGCTAAACCTGCGCTGTTAAAAGCAATACCAGCATTCCCCATCCAATTACTATGATTGAATTTCAACTGCGTTTTTTCAGTAAAAGCCAAACCAGCAATATTCGTAAATGTCCCCTCAAGTCCATTTGCACATGCAACTCCTGCATCGCCCATCGCAGCACTTCTTGACCAAGGGTTTACCAATAAATGATACGCACCTGCTGAACCTGAACGATCTTCATTTCCTGCATTTACTGCAGAGCTACCAAGGATAGCTCCACATAAAATGACACTTTTTATTGTTAAAATTGAATTTTTCATCCTTAATTCGATTAATTAATTAAATACCGTGTAAATCGATCTGACGCATTCCACCAAAGAACTTGAGAACTTTCTGCCCTACACCCGGGACATCTACATGTATCAAGTATATTCCACCCGCTACCGGTATTCCTTTGAAATTATTCAAGTCCCAATCTATTGAAGTGATTTGACTGTCTTTCTTGTAAGTTCTAACCAACTTACCATTTACACTGTAAATAGTCACAGTACATCTTTCCGGCAAGTTCGTAATTTTCACACGCGTATCCAATCGAGATCCTTCATATTCAGAATAGGCATAGTAAGGATTCGGTACCACGTTGATCATTTTCAATGCTTCAGCCAACTGAGTTGTAACACCTGTTCTAGTTGAAATATCATCCATGTTCCAAGAGTACATTGGTTTACCTCCGTTTTTACCGGTTGCTGTAAAGTTTTTGTATTCTTTGTTAACACGTATTCTGATTCTAACATCAGTTGCGAGTAACGTTTGACCATGAGCTAACATTGGATTAGCTACCCATGTCATACTTCCGTATAATTTACGTTTAGCAGTTGCATCTCCAGTTGGAGTAGCCATGATGGTTTGCATCAAATTATAAACCTCATTATTTGTTTCATCGTAAGCCGGGAAGTCATAAGCACTTGAGCTACCATTGAGCGTTGCTTGTTTATAACTATACACATATACTGGATGTTGTCCACCAAATACAGGATTGCCATTGTCATCCATGAAACGATCCGTTGGATTCCAAACCATATCAGCACCATTATCAGCACCTAAAAATGAATTTTCACCGAAAGCCATGAATAAACGGGCACCTGATTCTAAATCAATTGCATATCCAGGGAACCAACTCATACCAGTTGTACCTGATGCATCTGGCTGACCGTCTTTACCAACACTTGGAGCATTTCTCAAAGCACCAGTTTTAGCTTGTCCTTGATTCAAGTTGAAATCACGACCTAATTCAAATACTGGACATCTTGTCCATTTTGATTTATCTGAAGTGATCACAATATCCACACTCGGTGAATAACTGATCTTAGCATATGTTCTTTGAGCTCCAGGTGTACCAGTAGTAAACCCGTAATAGGCTAAAGGCATAAAATCACATTGGTAACCTACCAATCTATGAGGTGCTATACCTCCACCCAAAACTTTGGTATATACTTTATCTGGATCAACTCCTACCTCATCTTTGTAACAAGATGGTGCCGTATAAGGAGGTGTTGCCGTTGAAGTGCTATCGGCAAGTGTTCCTGAACGAATCCAGTTGGTTGGAAAATATCCATCCGCATCAACGATTGGGAATAACCATTTTTGAGATGAATCAGCGAACTCAATTGTAGATTCAATAAGATCACAGAATTCGTTGGTTGAACCACCAGTATATTTTACCTGATTAATTTGAACAGAAACACCCCATTGAGGAATAATTTGTTCATTATCTTGAGCAACACTCACTACACCTGTTTTGGAATCTAATAATGTCCCATTTTCATGGTCATATCTATTGATTGTCCAGACTGCAGAATCTGCACCATTTGTACCATTATTATCGTAACCTGCATCATCAAATAAGCACTCGAAATATCCATTAACAAGATTCAATGGATCTACAACTTTTACATTGATTGGTCCTGCACCGTAATCATAAGTAGGATTTTCCATGAATCCGTTTTCAACGATGTTGTTTTCAGATTCAGCAGTCAAATTAATAGTACGACCACCGTTTCCGTATCCATCCAATCTAGTAATTCTAGGAGAAGTACCGTAATCAACCAATTGACTTGTTCCATCAGCTTCCGGAGTTGGATTGTGAGGAATCGCAGCAACGGAATGTATTGAATTTCCATCAAAACCTAAACGGGAAGAAACATAAGGTAGTTTTTGTCCGTCTAATGCCAACGGATCTGTAGGATTGTAGGTTTTATAATTGTTATAAGCATAAGCAATCGCTACATAGTAATAGGTTTTGTGATTTACCAAAGTTCGGTTACCAAGTGCAAAGAAATCTTCCGTGATCTTGAAACTGTGTTTAATTCCTTCGTCAGCACCATTTACTTTTTCAACAGGTACTGAGAAACCTAAATTTTCATCGAATTCAAAATTGATCAATCTTCCAACTCCATTTTTGATATCACATTGAGCCACCAATTGAGCTTTTGTAGGATCATTTATATCTGCAATCGAAGACTCAGAGTTTTTCAATTGAAAGATTTGATACCCTTCGAATTTGTAGAATTTATTTACTGAATCACCATTGTCCAATGTATCGATTGTAATACCTACATCATCTTTCACATTGTAGTGCTCCAAGTAGTTATTGTGATTCACACCTGGATTATCCAACATAAGAATCAATTCATTTTCCAATTCTTGAACCATTACTTTCGGAGCCATCGGCGGATCGAAAATTTTGAAACAAACATCAAATAATGCTTGCGCTTTTGTATCAGCTCTTTCCAATGCTCTTACGGAAGAAAACAAATCACCGTCAACTCCACGTCCGTAGATAATCCCTACTGTAATGTCGTTTACAGCTCCCGGTCTCAATGTAAAAGAACCTGCTGACTGAACAAAACGTCTATCTCCTTTCGGATTATTACTCGTTTGCTCACTCCAATTATCATTTACTACAGCTCCATTTGTAGCCCATCCCAGAGGATCGGAATTAGAAGGGAACATATAGGTTGAAAGTGTTGCAGTTGCTCCTGAAGAACCTGCAAAACCTAATCCACCGTATACCATGTCTGAACCATCAGCCCATTTTCCATCCATGAAGTTATAGAATTGAGCTGCATTCGCTGGATCCGTATGAGGGTAAAGTGCTCCTTGACCAGTATAGTAAGTAAAACGTGTCATACCGAAACGCTCATTATCAATCACACCATCACCGTAACCAATACCAATACCTTTATATACGATACCCGTATCAGCAATTGCTGCATTTAAATCTGTTGCATAAAAACCGTTGTCTCTTCCGTCTGGATCTTTATAAGGCCCTTCGAAAAAGTCACATCCAATTGCTGGTGGATTCAAACCATACCCTGCATTTTGACCATTTGTTTCGTCATTATTATCACCATTATAGGTATAACCTAAACCTCTGGAAACATCACAACCGGTATAATCATCAAAAGCGTTACCTAAATCACAATCTAAATATTGAGAGAAATACGTTTTATACAAGGTTTGTGTACCTCTGTTAATCAATTCATAGTTATAAAAAGTCATTCTATTCACCTCATCGTCTGTAGCAAAACAAAATGCTTGTGCACGGATTTCCATTCCAATTGGTTCACCTGCTGTTTCTGAGTGAATATTTCCTTTATCATTGAATACCCACCAGTGCGTTTCGTCACCAAATAAAGATACACGTCTGTCAACACCACATTTGATATCATCACGCCCTAAGATATCATCATACCATGGATAATCACCATCATCGATCGGATTATAATTTCCATCTTGGTTTCTATCAAAGAAAGGTGCTAAATAATAATCTTGTCCTAAACCAGCAGTTGTTGGGTGAGCAGGCCAATTCGAGATACGATTCAACAACTCATTTGTAGGTTGATCAAGCGAAGAACAAGTGTTTGCATCAATAACCGGCACTCCAGGACCTTGGTGAGCACATTCCCACCATGTACTAAATAAAATAACTTCAGCTTTACGAATTGTATAAAATTTATCGTAAGCCAAACATTGATCCGGTGTAATCGTCGCCGCACCATAATCTTTTATGGTTCCAGCTGATTGTGGATTCAATGGATCATAATCACCTGTACCAGGAGTTACAGACAAAGGTCCTGACCAAAAGTCATTTCCGGTTCTGTATTTCAAAGCAGCCAACTTCAATTGTCCGTTAACGTCTTTTCCTCCCATCCATAAAGCACCCGCAAAGATTGCAAAGTGTTTTACAGCTCCATCAGCAGTAGATTTAGGAACCTCGTATGAAGCTACACTATTCACCCTGTCCTGGAACATACTTCCTCCATTTTCAATCAAACATCTAACGTCGTTGAACTCCATAATCAACTTTGCAGTAGCAGGAGCACAACCAGCAGCTTTGTTCAGACCAAGCGTAGCAGGTTTGGCGCCAGTTTCTTTGTCTTTATCTTTGTAATATGATAGGGCACTATTCGACCAAACCATCGAAATACCTAATGCCGCTATTAAAAATTGCTTTTTCATAATGCTGTTTTGTTATTATGAATTAAAAATCAAATTTAACCCCTAAACGAATTGTTCTTGGTGCACTGATGTTGAATGCATTTTGAACTTTCATAATGTAGTAGTCTCTGAAAGACTGCTGATCCAACTGGTTTTGGATAGTTGACTGACTTGCTGCTGCTGCCAAATAACCATCATCATTCCAGTTTCCAGTTGATCTGTATACACTAATTCTATTTTTCTGATTCAATAAGTTAGTTACACGAATATATACATTCAAGAAAGTCGGTTTCTTTTTATCGTCACCTTTACCCATTTTCAAAGCAAACGTTCTGTCCAACTGTAAATCCATACGGTATGACCATGGCAAACGAGATCCGTTTGTTGTTCCACTTAAACCAGCTGAAGAAGGATTCATAGAAGCAGCATTCGTAATGAAGTTTTGAGCAGAATATGGATTTCCTGAATAAATATTAGACTGCATATTCAAACCTGTATTTTCAAATAGATTGAAATTACCAATCACTGGACCATTGTAGTCTTTTCCTTCACCATATCTATAATCCATCATTATTTGGAAGTTATGACGTGTATCAAAACTATAAGGGAAAATTGCTCTTAAATTCGGTAAACCAGCATTTATCAAACCATAAGAAGAGTTCGCATCAGAACCTGTACCATTAGCAAATTGCAAGGTATAAGATGCAGTCATTCTCATGTTTCCAGTACGACGTAAGTCATATGCAAATGTTGTTCCTTTGATAGTACCGAAATCTCTGTTACCATATGTTTTGTAACTCGCAGGATAAGCATCATAAACATTGATCAACTGAACATTGTTTCTTTGCTCACGGTAGAAAGCTGAAATTTTCAAAGAAGATGTTTTTGACAATACTTGTTGGAATCCAATTTCGTAATCAATTGTAGTCTCAGGTTTCAAGTTTGGATTGTCTAAAATTGTACTTCTTGAAGTCATGAACTGATAATTATATGGATCAAAACGTGCATTTGTTGTAGGACGTTTTGTCAAGATGTCATAGTGAGCAAAGAACGATGCTTCATCAGAGATTGGGAATGAGAAAGCGATACGTGGCATCACATTTACTTGTGCTTTGTAGTTTTCAAAAGCAGATGCTTTAGGTGTTTTTTGACTTGGGTCTATCAACCATGGAGCAATACCACCAGCACCTTCGATCGTTTTTGGAGATTCAATTGGTGTTCCTGAAGCATTGTACCAGTTTGTTCCACTTCTAAATCCATTAATTGCAGTAGGATTATTTACATCATTCACATAAACTGTGTAATCAGATCCCATTGTACTTGGTATATTAATCCATGTTTTACTAGGATCTGTAGCCAAAATTTGTTTTGCTTCAGCAACAGTTCTTGCTTCGTACACTAAATAATTGTCCTTCAATACCGGTTGATTTGCATTGAAAACGTCAACACGAACCCCTAAGTTGAAAACCAAATCATTGAATGCAAACTTATCCATTATGTATCCTGACATATATACAGGTTGGAAAGCTCCTACAAAACGTTTGTAATTTCCATTTTCATCGAATTCGTTGAAATACTTGTTGATGTCAGTATTTCCTCTCACTTTCTTACCGTTTTTATCATAACCATAATACGATATGTATGAATTTCCTGAATTCAATAATTCATCAGCAGAGAACATATTTAATGTCATTTTTGACGGATCATACGCATCGATTTGCAAATAATCAGTTCCTGCAGGATTTAATCCCAATTCTTTACGTAAGTTGTAATCGAAGAAAGATTGTTGATCTCCTTGTTTTTCTCCACCATATTGTCCTGTACCTGAAGTATAAGCATAACCTGTGTTTAATTGAGCATAGTTGATCATTTTGTACCCCCCACTATCAGAGATTGTAGCTTGATTTACATCTAACTCTTTAATATGGGAATTCGCAAGCAAACGAGCAGTAGTCCACAAACCTATTGGTCCTTGATCTCCATCTGACCAACCTCTATCCACACGTTGTTCGTATTCGAAACCAAGTGTCAATGAGTGATCTGCGATGTTTACAGATCCTGAACCTGAGAAACGGAACTGATTTTGCTCGAATTTACCAAAACCATTATAAGGTGTTCCAATATTATTCCATAAATCGTAAACTGTATTAGGAGTTCTACCGTTAATCAATGCATTACCTTGCATGATTTGGTTGAAATTTTCCATGTGACCAAGTGGTTGGTCAGCGAAAATATTGTAGTACTGCGTTGTGATAGCTGCCAATTGAGCATTTTGAGCTGAAGGAACGAAATCAACGTGAACATCTTTTGTACCATCCTGAACATATGATTGAGTATTGCTGTCAAACGTGTAAGATGGGCGTCTTGTAGTTGTAAATGTACCAACGTGACCATAATCAAAAATATTGTATTTGTGATTTTTATCGTAGCTATTACTTCTGCTTTGAGAATAATCTACCTGTAAAGTATAGAAAGCACTTTTAATTTTAGAACTTGTTCCTTCTTTGTCATTTGTGAAACGTTGCGTCAAACGACCATATACCCTCCAGTCAAGATTGTTATATACTCCATTGTTCGTAAAGTTCAACAATGAATTATTTCTATCATAACTTGCTCCGTATACATAGTTCATCGATCCACCAAATGTCAAGTTGATATTTGGACCGGTTTTCACATCGATTTTTGCAGAACCAGAAATATCAGTTGTTCTTGCATTCATTCTCCAAGCCGTTTTCTCAAAATCAGAAGCTCTTAAGAAGTTAGCATTACTATATGTACCATTTCCTTGAGCTGTTGGACGCAATGGATTTGCAACCAATTGGTCACGAACATCTTTTTTGATTCTGTATGAACCACCTGAAAGTGGTCGGTTATCTAATTGATCCGTTATATTTGCTGTAACTAAAAAGCCTAAAAGAGGTTTTGTTTTTTTACCGTTTTCATCTTTTTTCATTAGAAGAGGTCCTGATAACATACCCTCTGCCAAGTTATATCCGTATTTATCTAATCCGAAAACTTTTCCGTCGTAACCATCTTTGTCTTTACCTTTCAGATAAAGTCCAGATGAAACAACCTCAGCACTTCCAAAGTAATTAGAAGAAGGTCCACGGGTAGTTACCGAAATAACCCCTCCTGTGATATCCCCGTAATTCGCTGGTAAACCCCCAGTGATTACAGATACCTCTTCAATTGCTGATTTCGGTAAGGTAGAAGATCCACGAACTTTAATACCATCTATATAGTAGTATGATGCATCTGAACGTGATCCACGGATACTCATGTCTCCATTCTCACCTACGTTAACCCCACCAACTGTAGAGGCAACACCAGATGCAGAACGTGTAGCCATGTGCGCAATATCCTCACGACCAACTGTTGCTCCCGAAGCACCACCATCTTTATTGATAAGCGGGATTCGATAAGCTACAACTTTTACTACCTCGATTTCAGTTTCACTTGTCTTTTTTGAAAGCGTCAGATCATCCAGGAATCGAATTTGATTGGCAGAAATAACAACACCCGTCAATAATTCCGGCTGAAATTGTTCTGCATCATTTCGAACTTCCACGTCGTAAGTTCCAACCTCAATAGAGTTGATGATGAATTTACCATCAAAATCGGTGTTAGCATTTGCAATAACGCTTTCCCCCTTCTTTAACACGACCCTTGCAAAGGGAATCGGTTCTTTTGTCTCTGCATCTTTTACAGTCCCCCGGACGGTACCCAAACCACCCTGACTAAAACTATAAACAGCTGTTACAAAGACGCTTAAAATTAACAATGTAAATTTTTGTATCATAAGTACAGTTCATTTATTTAAACTACTATTTGCTAGAAAGTCGGTAAATATAGACAAAATCCGAATCATAGCGCAACTCAAAATTCATTTTGTTTAATACTTATTTTAACTTTCATTAACAAAAGTACTTCCTAGATGTTAATTTATTTTAACAGTTTTATCACATTTTCAGGGACTTTATACATGTCTAAATCAATTGAAAATCGGGGAAATAAAACTTTAAAAAGTTTAGTAAAAAATTTTCATTGAGTGAAGTGTAGGTTTTATTGATTGAAGATTAACTATAATTACCCCCTTTTTCAGGACAGTTTTTTGTCAAAAATAAGGTGTTTTTAGCATACATTTTTCATCTTTTCAAAACATTCATTAGGAGTTACATTTCCGATACTGGT
>CAIUKX010000001.1 GCA_903899795.1 uncultured Flavobacteriales bacterium | reverse complement strand
GTAAATACAGCAACAGTTACTGATTTCAATGGATGTACCACAAGTATTTCAGCAACACTTTCACAACCAAATCCGCTGCAAATAACTTCTCTTACTCCCGATACGCTTATTTGTCCTGAAAACTCAATTACACTTCATGCAAGCGGCACTGGTGGATCTACTGCCTATACTTATCTCTGGAAAGAAAACGGTGTAAACATTGGAGTTGGTACTTCTATCACAGTTGATCCATCCACTTCAGGCACGCAATATTGTGTGACATTATCGGAGGCATGTGGTTCTCCTTCTGCTGATTCATGTTTGACAATTACTTTTCCGCAAGATATAGTACCTAGCTTAGTTCCTAATAAATTAAAGGATTGTACCCCTGCGAAATTTGAATTTACCAATACATCAACTCCAGATTCGGACATCACATCAACAAGTTTTGACTTTGGTGATGGTACAGTTCTCCTTGAATTACTGAACGATTCTACCTCACATACGTATTTACATCCGGGTCAATACACTGTAGAGATGACAATTACATCCATTCATAACTGTCATTACAAAGCTACGTTCAACAATATTGTTGAATCTTTACCACTACCGACAGCAAGTTTCAATATCATTTCGAATCCAACAACAATGTTCGACACAGATGTTCAAATGCAGCAAAACTCTACAACAGATGTAGTTACTTTGCAATGGTCATCTCCATTTTCAAGTGTAATTTCCAGTAACGTAAAAAATCCGAAGTTTAAATTTCCTGATGGAGTTGTAGGTTCATATCCTATCACTTTATATGTCACAACTGCCGATGGATGTACAGATTCTACCGTTCGAATTTTAGAAGTAATTCCTGAGGTACTTTTCTATGCTCCAAATGCATTCACGCCAGATGGGGATGAACACAACCCAACTTGGAAAATCTCTGTAGAAGGGATTCAAATGAATGAATTCCATTTATTCATTTTCAATAGATGGGGAGAAATTGTTTGGGAATCAAAAGATGTAAACAATGAATGGGATGGTCGATACAAAGGTCAAAATGCACCGGATGGAACTTACAACTGGGTGGCTACCACAAAAGACCTTTCAACTGATAAGAAACGCCAATTTATTGGAAGTATATCTTTAATGAGATGATAATATGTAAGGATTAGAGTTTCAAACGAAGCTCTATCGTTGCATCCGATCTCACATTTCCGTTGATTTGTTCAGCTCCACTTCCGATTTTATTTTGGTTGGTAAACACAGTTGTTCCTTAGCGAATCCATATGTCTGCTATTTTCCATGCCGTTATTCTAAGCATAGCATAAAGCCGACTGCCCTGGTCATAATAAGCAGGAATTGAAAAAACATAAAGTGCATTGGCTTCGTAGGAATATACACGTGTTGCATAACCATCTGTTTGAAAAAGTGAATATCGAAATGTAAAATCGAAAGGTTTTCCTTTTGGATTATATTGAAAATCCTGAATCATTACAATTCCTTTTTGAAAAGGATGATATTCACTGGAAATGGATACATATTCAATCCTGCTTTTCAACGTAATCGCATCACTGACATTGTACACCAAATTGAAACGGATATTTCGCTGTCGTTGATCTTCCAATCGAACAACCACAGAAGATTTATCGTCTTTCTGCTTCATTTGCTCCCGAAACCTTCCGTACATTTCCAACTTCTTGTTTGGTTTATACATCATTTGAAACAAATATTCATGACCATTTGAAGGTGCTGAAACCAAATACTTCAACCAAGGAAAAGAAAAATAATCTAAATACGTATTGATCGTCAGCGCATTGCTTATGATAATTTTTGAACCAGCATACATTCCCTTTTCATTTTGAGTCGTTCCAGCTTCCGAAAAACCGTTGTTGTAGAACGTTTGATAACCCTTTGGATAATTTCTATACAACATACTAACTGACATTCGCTTATCTATCGAAATCAAAAGTCCATGCAATTGAGCTATTTCACCGGAATAAGAAACTCTTGATACTTCACCAAAAAGATTCATGTTTTTATAAACCCAGGAATAATCAGTACTCAGGCTAACCATATCTTTACCTCTGAAATCAAATTGATTATACGGCTTGATTTCTTTTTCAAATGATTTGTCATAACCTTGATATAAAGCCGAACATCCAATATTGAAACCTCGCAAAGTATACTTCAAAGATATCCCAGCCATTTTTTCCACCAAATTATTTTTTCTAGCAACTTCATTGAGCGTTCGATGCAGTCCTGATGTAGAAAGCGAAGAAAAAGCTTCATATCCATAATTGGAAGTATCAGGTACTACAGCACTATCAACTCTTTTTCTGGATCCAAAAATCAATGCCGAGAGTTTTTTATATCCTAAATTTATAGCAAATCCTCTTAGAAATCGCAATTCATCAATAGAGGTATATGGGCGAATAGGGATTGCTGTTTTTTTGATATTTGTTGCCTCAGCTGTTTTTCCGAATGCATAGCCCGACCAAAGATTAAGTCCTTGTCCGATTTGAATTTGATAATCACCTATTGCAACTGAACGGATATATTTTCCTCCTTTATAAAAAGCATGATATGAATAAAAATCAAATCCCTGTTTTTGAGTTCCTTTGAAAAATTCCTCACCAGGATCTTTATCGCCAGTAATCCCAATGCTAAAATTCGTACGATAACTGTACCTCATCCTTGCAAAATAATGTCCGCTATTTCCTAAATAATGTGAATTTGCCGAAGTATTTGTTGTATCAGCAGCATTCAGATAGCCTTGCTTCTTTTGAGGAATATTTTGAAATCTGCTGAATGTTTCCAATTTCCCATCCTTAAGAACCTGTTTCCAACTCGTATGAACCACGTCCAGCTTATCATCTACTATTACAAAAGGAAGTACTCGCTGGATCGTTATCAGGTCCCAATATTTCAAACTCTGTAATTCATAAACCGAAATTAATCTTCCATTCAATTTAATATGAATCAATAAATTTTGGATTTGAACATCTGTCAACAAACCAAGTTCGGATAACTCTTCTGCTGTTGCTCGATTTAAATCAAGGGGATATTCATAATAATCGTTCAAAAGTTCAAAAACAGATGTCAAATCGATCTGTTCCACTCCCATTTGTTCAGCAATAAATTCTATTCGTTGCTGGATGATTTCATTTTTTTCTTGTGCCTTTATTATAAACGGAAATAAAATCATAGGAATAATCAAAAATACTATCCTTGACACTACTCCTCTTTTTGAAATTGGTAACTCAATGAAAAATGAGGAGACCACCCCAATCGCTGGAGATAAGCACACCCAAGATCCAGTTGAAACGATGAAAATTTGTAACCACAACCAAATGAATATTCAACAGGTTGAGTTGCACAACCTCCTCTAATATAAAACTTGTTCATGGCTTTATATTCTACTCCTGTTTTTAACCGAATGAAATAATTTACATTTTTTTCGGCTTCTGCGCAGATAAAAACCAAATCTGAAAAACGGTACTTCATTCCCAT